>OMSV01000100.1 GCA_900290385.1 Syntrophobacter sp. SbD2
CGCAGCGCCGGGCTGGACGTCTATGAAAACGAGCCGGAATTAAGCCCTGGTCTTGCCGGCCTGAAAAATGCGGTTTTGCTTCCCCATATGGGGAGCGCCACTATCGAAACCCGCACGAAAATGGCCCTTATGGCCGCAGAAAACCTTCTGGCCGGGCTTCGTGGCGAACGCCCCCCCAACTGCTTAAATTGGGAATCGGTAAACCGGTGAATGGAAGAGCTACTGCCTGTATCGCAACTCGAACCTTAAAGGCGCATTACCGGCCATTTTCCCGGTTTCATTCATAACCAGCGTACGCTCTTTCGGCAGCCGCACGACCCCGCGCACGCAAATGGCCTTGCCATCGAACTCGACCTCCAGGGTCGACATGAAAAACGGCAGCGTGGTGTAAAGACGTGCTTTAATATCCTCTGCCAGCGCCCTCATCTTGAGCGCGCTTAATGATTTTTCATCTATTAGACTATCTTTCTCGGAAAGAAGCCCTGTGATGCCGGCGGCGATACGGTCGATAGGTGTGGCCGTGGAATCGAAGACACAATCATAATCGGCCGGGTCTTTGCCGTCACGGCCATAAACGCTCATTAGAAAACCGGCCCTTTCGCGATCTGTTCTTTCGATAAGCCAGCGGGCTGAATCCTCGTCGATTCCCTCCCGGTCGGAAACCGTCGCGACTCTTTGTTCAATGAACGCCACAATGCGGACGCGCAGCGCAAATGGGACCCCTTTGAGCAGGTAATTGCCCCCTCGTCCCATGATGATCACACCGTTGGAGGCGGCCTCGTTCAATATCTCGCTCCGGAGCATGGCTACAAAGCCCCGGTAAGACCAGTCATATTTTTCCCAAACCCTTGGAGTATGTTCATCCAGGCCTTCGGTCCACTTCTCCCATTTGTGGCCTGCCGCCTTTAACCGGGCAAGGATGCGCTCCCGGTCAACGAATCTGTATCCCAGGCTGCTCGAAAGCATCATTGCGACCTCACGGCCTCCGCTGCCCAGATCTCTGGAAATGGTTAGAACCGCCATGTCATTCCTCCATTTCTCCTCCGGATTGCCCTGTGCCTTCTGAGCTTACATCAGCCCCGATCAGGCGCTTAAGAGAAATTCTGCCTGCGAGAATCACTCCGGCCGCGCAAACGGCCTCGAATCCATAGCGCGCAAAAGCGGGCAGATTGACATAAGGGGTCAGGACCGGGTCGGTCACTATCATTTCTGCACCCAACCTTCCCAGTATTGCGGCCCCGATGTAAATTATAAGAGGGTAGCGGTCCATGAGCATTGAAAGCAGACCACTGGCAAAGATCACGAAAGGAATGGAGGTGCCCAGCCCGAGGAGCAGCAGCAGGATATTGCCTTGAGAAACGCCGGCGACCGCGATGACGTTGTCGAGCGACATGGTTAGATCGGCGATCAGCATGATCCTTACTGCCTGCAGAAGAGTTGCCGCCTCTCTTTCTCCACCGCCGGGAAAGCCCTGCACGAAAAGCTTTACTGCGATCCAGAGCAGCACGATACCGCCGGCCAGCTTGATACAGGGAATTCCTGTGCGATAATGAAGGTAAGAACGATTCGCAGCGCCACCGCAGCTCCGGCGCCAAAAACGAAACCCTTTTTCCTCAGGTCCGGCGGGAGCCATCTGATCGCCATGGCGAGCAGAATCGCGTTATCTCCGGACAGTACCAGGTTGATTATTATGATGTTGAGGAGGTCCCAGAGGAAAGTCCAGGCAAAAATGAATCTCAGAGGTCCAACGTCCAAGCTGAATGCTCCTTTTGAAACCGTGAACCGGTCCCCAATTTCGGACGAAAGTTCACGCGGGATTTCAAAAGGTGGTATAATTCAACTTAAGGTGCATAGCTACCGTTTAACTTTCTTGGATAGATTTTTCGGAGTTGGGATGGCCAGGAGCGGGCGGTTCGGAAAATATGGAGACCTGAAGAGAAAAGAGCAGATCAGGGAGACGAGGGTTTCCCGGTCCGGACAGGGCAAGGCCATGCTGTCGGCAGCAAAGGCCGCGCAGGAGGACCGGCCTGGAAAACATCGAAAATGATGTCCAATGAGCGCTCATGAGTAAATTCAGTGCATTCGGTATTGATACGGTTATCGACTTAATTTAGGATGTGGCCGGTTGGAAGTGGTTTATATAGTGAAGCCGCGAGATCTCAAGTCCGACCTTGGCTATGTTGAGCAGGCAGCAGACATCAGGAATCAAATAGGTGAAGAAACGGGAGGCTTGCTGCCTGACTCGGCGGAGTCGATCTGCCTGATGCGCGATGGACGAGATGAGCAAATCCTTTTGTCAAACGCTCAGGCCAATAGGCCGGCAACGCCGGCAAGAAAGACGGACTCGGCTCAGTCCGAAAAACTCACGTTGCACATTCGTAAGTACATTCACATTTCGGGCACCGCACTGAGATCAGACGCCGGAATGCAGGGATTCGAAGCCGCTGGGAACATGAAGGGCACTTGAAGATTACACTTAGCTGATCGTGCATTTCAAATGCGTAGCCCTGGTCATAGTACGACAAGAGTGGATCGCTAGGCCTGTCAGCTATGGATTTATTTCCGGCACGCCTCCTATTCCATAGATAGCGGAGTCTGGCAGGTCGAGTTGCGCCATTGAAAGGCGGGAATCTATATTCGGTTTGAAGGACTGCCAGCCCCGCATAAAAGGCGTAACTAGCATCCCGCTTCAGATGAGGCACAGGATTGCAGTTGAACTTTTTTGCTCGCTTGGCAAGTATGTATCCGAATTCAACAGGTGTAAGATAGCCGAACCATTTCGTGCCGAACTCTGTTGTGTTTCGATCTATCCTCTTTTTTTGCTCGCAATAAGCATTCAGGATCAAATTACCTAGACCCAGGTAGGTCGCAGCCGTATCGGTCAGTATTTCGTTCTCCATCGTCTCGCTAAAATGGAGACCGGTGCGATGCAAATAGGTGTGAGTGACCTCATGGGCCAGTACTGCCAGTAGATCATCAGAGTGCTGCACTGCTTGAGTGTTCACCTCTACAACGAAATCAGAGGAGGCTGAAAGATCAACGTGTGCTGCCTTATTTGGTATATCTTTAAAACTTGCAACGACTCTCCCAATAGACATGCGATAATGCTCCGCGATCGCACGGGCGAAGCTCTCCACTTGGTTACTTTGATTCTGGGAGGATGATATCTGAAAAGCGGGATTGTTTAAGTCACGGTTGAAAGACATTATCCGCGAGTTGCCGAGCTTACGGTATAGCATCCGAATTGAGGCATTAATGGAGTCCAGGTGACTGAAGCCGTAATGTGCCATAGGAACGTCACTTTAGCGCTGAACAAAAAAGTTCGCTGCAAATCCCATCAACCTGCCGCTATACTCAGAAACACCGGCGTCCAGGCCCCGGCCTGCAAACCGGGGGATGCCGCAGGAAAGCCGGGAACATAGCCAAGAGAACCATTTTCCACCAAGGTAACATTCAGACTAACTCGATCGCCTTCGGGCGCCTCGCATTTTCGGCAAAATCCTTCGAAAGCGCTTTGCAGCAGCCGGCCCTTGCCTTGCAGTTCTGCGGGGTTTTCGCCCCCGGCCGTGCTTCTTATGAAATCTTTAAGGCCATGGCGGCAGGAGGAGACAAGTTCCGGCATTCCGGGCGCCTCGATGAGAGTCCGGAACTGTTTGCTCCCCAGACCGTCCAGCCTGGGAATCGATCCCAGCAGGTATGTGGCGGCCGAAAATTGCTTTCCATCCCGCTCGCATCCGGTCCGGATCATCTCGATGGCCTCCTCGATGACTTCCGGAAAAAGGCCAACAAAGACCGGCA
Source organism: Syntrophobacter sp. SbD2 (assembly GCA_900290385.1). Next base: position 3,799 of record OMSV01000100.1, read on the forward strand.
TGCTCTCAGGGGGCTGGAGCGAAAGCATCCGAAACCAGCTCCGGATTCGCCTGGGGAGCATATAGAGCAGACCGTTTGTGTCCGGGGCGAGCGCCGGGGTGAGATTGGTTTCGGCCCGGTCCGATTCCTCATCTTCTATGCCCAGTATGTCGTGAAATTCCTGTTCGATGGCATTCAGATGGGCGTAGCTGGAGGCGATCTCGATCTCCTTTTCATCCAGTTCGCGGGCTATTTCCAGAAAAATCGCGGCCTGGACGATCTCCTCTTGAGCGGGGTCCATGCCGGGCGGACAATTCCCCCGGAGTTTCTCCTGGATGCGGTATCGGGGTTCATCGGTTTCGCCGAGCGCCCGGCTGAGAAAACCGAGCATCCCACCCGGGCCGCCATGAATTTGCGCGAAAGCCCGGTATCCTTCGACGCAGGAGCCGATTTGGGCCGAAAGCTCCCCGCCACGCAGAACAGGCCATCCGGAAAACCTTTCCTGTGCCCATTCGGGAATCGAAGGCTGCCGGGTGATTTCCAGCACTCTCAGACGAGGCAGAAAAATCCACAGGTTTCTGAAATCATGCTCGGAAAGTGTCATATGCGGGAAAAGAAAATAATTCAATTCGTTGACTGCGGTCATAATTCTCCTCGGTTCGTGATAAGGCGGCAACATATCAAGCCTGCGGAGCGGCTGCATCAAAAAACCGTTTGGTCCTGATCTGTAATTCATTGAGGCACAAGAAACAACCTGATTCTTCTCCCCCATTCAGCCTCAAATGATTTATGATGACCGCATGATAAAATATCTATTACATCGCCTTCTACTACAGATTTGAAGGAGAAACACCATGGCCCGAATTTTCTCGTCCTGCTGCCTGATCTTCATGCTGATTTTTACCGGAAGCTCCGGGGCGTTAGCTCAGAGCGGCGAGATGACGCAGTATTCCACTATCGACGTTCTGCTGAAAGGCGTCTACGACGGATATGTGCCAATCGGGGAAATGCTCAGGCACGGGGACACCGGCATCGGCACGTTCGATGGCCTGGATGGGGAAATGGTGGTCGTGGACGGGATAGCGTACCAGGTGACTGCGGACGGGGTTGTCCATATCGCGGAACCGGCAATGACCACACCATTTGCGGAGGTTACCTTCTTCCACAACGATCAGGAAAAAGTCCTGCCGCCCGGCGCCAATCTGGAGTCGTTCACCAGGCAGGTAGACGCGATCATTCCGACCCCGAACATTTTTTATGCTATAAGGATCGACGGGACATTCGAGAAGGTAATAACCCGCAGCGTTCCGAAACAATCTAAGCCCTACCGTCCGCTTACCGAGGTCGTCAAGACCCAGCCGACCTTTACATTTGAAAACGTAAGGGGCGTGATAGTCGGCTGGCGGTGTCCGGCCTTTGCCAAGGGGATCAACGTCCCCGGCTATCATCTCCATTTTCTGACGGAAGACAGGAAAGGCGGCGGCCATATACTCGCATTCGTGGTTAAGAACGCCACCGTCAAGCTCAGCCACACATCAGACTTCCACATGATCCTGCCCGATAGCGAGGACTTCTACAAGCTCAACCTGGAAAGCACCTCTGAGGCGGTTTACAGGCAGGTTGAATCGAACAGCGGCCAGAAGGGAAAATAGAGGGCGGCTAGCCCTTTCTTTGACACAAAGATAACCTATTTTATGATCTTTGGGCGGATAATGCTTCCTGGCATAAAGGACCACGAGTGAAACGTTTTCTTGCCGACATCGATCATTTTAAACGGGTTAACGATCAGTACGGCCATCAAGTGGGTGACATGGTGCTGCGGAATTTTTCCGGGCAGTTAAGCGCGACCATCAGGCCATATGATTTTGTGGGGCGCTACGGGGGTGAGGAGTTCCTGATCGGTCTGCCGGGAGTAGACTGCCAAAAGGCAGGCCTTGTGGCCGAACGGATACGGCGGCTGGTTGAAACGATTGGTTGCACATTACCGGGTTCAACGGACTGTTTTTTTATGACCGCAAGCTTTGGTGTGGCTTCTATGCGCATTGGGTCTTCGGAACGTCCCGAGTCTCTAATTGCCCGGGCTGACAGCGTAATGTACAAAGCCAAGCATGAGGGGAGAAATCGCGTTTGTCTGGCTGGTGAGGACTGACACCATGCATTTTGTAGTTATCGGCACAGGCGGAATTGGAGGCTATTATGGCGCGCGACTACAAGCCAGCGGCCACCCGGTTACCTTTATTGCCAGAGCAACTCACCTGCAAGTGTTACAAACCCGAGGGTTGCGCGTTAACCATCCCGAATGGCGGTTTGACGCCCCGGTAAGAGCTTGCTCGCTCGAACAATTTCTCCAAAGCTCCCTGCCACTCGAAGCGGACTTGATTATTCTCTGTGTCAAAGCGATTGACACAGACGCCATCGCCCGTCAGCTTGCAGAGTGGCTCGGGGAGTTATCAACGCCGGTGCTGTCTTTACAAAACGGAGTGGACAACGAAGCCGTGCTGACCAGACACTTGGGCGCGGAGCGGGTCCTGGGAGGGCTGGCCGTGCGGATCGGCTCGCACCTGACCGCGCCGGGCGTCATCGACGCCGTTGGGCC
>OMSV01000004.1:0-1215 GCA_900290385.1 Syntrophobacter sp. SbD2
TAATCGTTACAGCTACAAAGGAGGACCGGGTAAGGGAAGGAATCGATTTTGTGCCTCTCTCGGTGGACTACAAGGAGATGAGTTATGCGGCCGGTCGCATTCCGGGGGGATTTTTCCGGCGGGAAGTCGGCCGTCCGAGTGAAAAGGAGACTTTGACCTCCCGTTTTATCGACCGCCCCATTCGCCCGCTTTTCCCAAAAAAATGGCCGTTTGAAACCCAGGTAATCGCCACCGTCATGTCGGTGGACATGGACAATGAACCTGACGTGGTAGCCCTTACCGGCGCCTCGGCCGCTTTGCACGTGTCGTCGATCCCTTTTGGCGGGCCCGTCGCCGCGGTGCGTGTTGGAAGGGTAAATGGCGAATTCATAATAAACCCTTCGGCCGGCCAGCTTGTGCAAAGCCATATGAACATAGTTGTGGCCGCCACCCGTGAGGCGGTCATAATGGTTGAAGGCGGGGCCGAATTCGTGCCCGAAGAAGACATTGCCGATGCAATCATGTTCGCTCACCAGGCCATAGTGCCTGTTGTCAACGCTCAGGACGAATTGCAGAAACTTGTAGCGAACACAAAGGAAGCTCCCCCCGAGGTGGTGAGTGACCAGGCCCTCATCGGCAGGATTTCGGATTTGGCCCTTGCCGGGATGCGGGAAGTAATGACCACCCCGGACAAGCTGTCCAGGAGGGATCGCAAAAAAGAGCTGAAGAAGTGGGTCAGGGAGCAACTCGGTGCCGATTATTTGGGCAGGGAGAAAGAAATCGAAGGGGCACTTGACGAGCTTGAAAAAAAAGTGGTTCGCACCATGATGGTCGAGCAGCGCCGCAGGATCGACGGGCGCGTTTTTGACCAGGTCCGCCCCATTTCCATCGCGGTGGGAAAATTGCCACGCACCCATGGCTCAGCACTTTTTACACGGGGCGAAACGCAGGTTATTGCCGTCGTTACTCTTGGCTCCTCTTCCGACGAGCAGAAAATCGAAGCACTTGCGGGCGAGACTTTCAAGTCTTTTATGCTCCATTACAATTTTCCGCCATTCTCGGTCGGTGAGGTAAGACCCCTCAGAGCCCCTGGACGCCGGGAGATCGGTCATGGGGCGCTCGCGGAACGCTCCCTGAAGCCGTCTTTGCCTAAAAACGGTGAATTCCCTTACACCATCCGTGTGGTATCAGAGGTGCTGGAATCAAACGGATCGAGCTCTATGGCCACAGTCTGCG
>OMSV01000004.1:1225-10179 GCA_900290385.1 Syntrophobacter sp. SbD2
GGTGCTGGAATCAAACGGATCGAGCTCTATGGCCACAGTCTGCGGCTCCTCTCTCGCCCTGATGGACGCAGGAGTGCCGGTCACCGACGCAGTGGCGGGCATAGCCATGGGAATGATCAAAGAAGGCGATGAGTTCATAATCCTTTCGGACATTCTTGGAGACGAGGACCATCTGGGGGACATGGATTTCAAAGTGACAGGAAGCGACAGGGGCATCACCGCCTTCCAGATGGACGTAAAAATATCCGGAGTCAACCGGGAAATATTGAAAAAAGCTCTCGATCAGGCCAAGGCCGGGCGGCTTCATATCCTTGAAAAAATGAAGGAAGCAATCGCCAAACCCAGGTCTGAACTTTCGCCTTATGCCCCAAGAGTCGTAACTATTATGATCAATCCTGATAAAATCCGGGAGGTTATAGGCCCGGGGGGCAAGGTGATCCGCGCCATCGTCGCTGAAACGGGAGCCAAAATCGACATTGACGACAGTGGCCGAGTCGTTGTAATGAGCCCTGATGCCGAAGCATGTGACAAAGCGATCGCAAAGATCAGGAGTATTACCACTGAACCCGAAATAGGCCAGCTTTATATGGCGAAAGTAGTTCGAGTGACTGACTTCGGCGCGTTTGCCGAAATCCTGCCCAATACGGAGGGCCTGATCCATATCTCCCAGCTCGAACACAGGCGGGTTCGCAAGGTGACCGACGTTGTAAACGAAGGCGACGAAGTCTTGGTGAAGGTAATTGATATTGACAAGGACGGTCGGATTCGACTCAGCCGAAAAGCCGCTTTACCGCCGGAACAAAAAGAATCATGATGATCTCTTGAGCTGTTTCGCTATATTGGGGTGAGCCGGGATACCGGCTCATCCATTAATCGACTCCGCCACAATCAGAAGCAGGGGCGGCTTAAACCCTGCAATTGCGCACAAGGGGGGAAATTGTACCAGAAAACGGTCCTCCGCAATGGGATCAGAATAGTAACGGAAAAAATTCCATTCGCCCATTCGGTTTCCACCGGAATCTGGGTAAACGCCGGCTCCCGCGATGAAAATCCTCTTGAGCGGGGGATCACTCATTTCATCGAACACATGCTCTTTAAGGGCACAAAGCGCAGAAGCGCTCTCGACATCGCCAAGGAATTCGATTCCGTCGGCGGTTTCGCCAATGCCTTTACCTCTAAGGAGCATGTCTGTTTTCACGCCAAAGTCCTTGCCGCCCATCTTCCACTGCTGATCGATCTGCTTTCGGATCTCTTTCTCCAATCGGTTTTTGACCCTGCAGAGATCGAGCGGGAGCAAAGCGTCATTGTTCAGGAAATCCGGATGGTCGAAGACACGCCCGATGAATTTATCCATGTGCTTTTCCAGGAAGATTTCTGGAAGCAAAACCCTCTGGGGCTGCCTATCTATGGGACCGTTCAAACCATTGAAAAGCTCGGCCGCACAGAGATGCTCGACTTCATCAACAGTCGTTTCAACCCGGAAAGAATAATAGTATCCGCTGCCGGTAACCTCGATCATCAGAATTTTCTCGATCTGATCGCTCCCTCGATGGAAACGCTCAACCACCCGACCCTGCTGCCTGAGCGCTTTGCTCCGGATTGTCATTTCTTCTCCAGGGTGGTAAAAAAAGAACTCGAACAGGTCCACTTGGTCTTAGGCATGCGTGGGACCTCACAGGCCGATGAAGCACGGTTCGCTTCACATCTGCTCAACGTGATACTGGGAAGCAGTATGAGCAGCCGTCTATTCCAGGAAATCCGGGAAAAACGCGGCTTGGCCTATTCCGTCTACTCTTTTTGTCACAGCCATGAAGATTCCGGAATGCTCGGCATCTACGCAGGCATTTCTCCGGAGAACATACAGGAAGTTTTGCAGCTCATTAATGAGCAACTCTACGCACTTGCCCAAGAGCCCATTCCGGAGGCAGAACTGAATTCCGCCAAAGAATACATCAAGGGCAACATGTACATTAACGCCGAGAACAACGATTATCGCATGAACAGGCTAGCCAAAAATGAGTTTCTGTTCGGTCGCTACGTTTCTTTCGAAGAAGTCGAACAAAAAATAAACATGGTTACAACCGAAGATATACGGGCCTGGTTCCGCTGCATTTACAGCCCTGGTAAAATGGCGTCCATGATCTATGGGCCTGTGGAAATGGGACCGGAAATACCCGAAAACATTCTAAGGCAAGGATAGCGCCTGATGTCTCTGTTTTTCCAGGTGCTCGCAAGCGGCTCCCGTGGGAACGCAATCCTGGTATGCAGCGCAAAGACGCGGGTTCTTGTGGATGCAGGAACCACCTGCAAAGAGCTCGTGGGCCGGCTCCAAAAGACGCCGGTTGAGGCAAAGGGCCTGAATGCACTGCTCCTAACCCATGAACACACCGATCATATCAGCGCAGCAGGAACGTTGAGCAGAAAGTTCAATTTGCCGGTCTACATGACAAGGGGGACCCTGGAAAACCTGCCCCCAAACATCGGCCAGTGCGCTTCGGTTACTATCTTTAGGACCGGAACATCCTTTCAAATCGGAGATCTTCTAATTCACCCGTTCGCCACCTCACATGACGCTGGTGAACCGGCCGGGTTCATTATCGAAACCGAGGGGCTGCGCCTTGGGATATGTACGGACCTCGGCATTGCTACAAACCTCGTCAAAGTGAAACTAAAGGGTTGTCACGGTCTGGTCCTGGAGGCCAACCACGACTTGGACAGGCTTCTCGGTGGCCCATATCCCTGGTTTCTCAAGCAAAGAATAAGGAGCGCCCACGGCCACCTGTCAAACGAAGATTCCTGTAATCTGCTTGAAGCCGTTCATAATGAAAGGCTGCGCTGCGTAATCCTTGCCCACCTGAGTGAGACTAACAATCATCCCGACCTGGTGCTCGAAAGCTGTCGGAAGCTCCGACGGTCCCCGCATTGGGAATGCGTGCGTTTCGAACTGGGCAAACAGGACGATATAGCCCCCTCCATTGAATTGGCGTAGTAGGCGGGAAGTCGAAGCAGGCATGCGGCGTGACTCATCCTGTCGAACTGGGCGAAAAGCTGCTTTTCCAGGAGGCTCGCACAAAATAAAAGAGCCAGTGAAAATCACCGGCCCTCATGCTGGCTGTTTCAATCAACACCCCCATGCAGGGGTCGATCCTGTCCGCCCCTCGGGGCGGCTTGCGAAGGAATTTAGTTAGTCAAGTTTCTTTACGTTAACCGCCTGCGGTCCCTTTGGTCCACGTTCTACGTCGAAACTTACGCGATCTCCCTCACTCAAAGACCGAAATCCTTCAGACGCAATGGCACTGTAGTGGACGAAAACGTCTCCCTGGTCTTTAGTCTCAATGAAGCCATAGCCCTTTTTGTCGTTGAACCATTTCACGCGGCCTTCCGACATCTCTCTAATTCCTTTCCTGCTCTGGTGCTGTTTCCATAGCTTGCAGTTTCGCTACTTCGATCAATCCTCGCAAAACTCCACCTCTTGCCGAGCCGATCCAGGCCGCTTCCCCCAAGGACCGAACCGAATCAGCCACTCCCCTAAGCATATCCTGCTACAGTAGGAATTGAAAAATGTCAAGCGTTTAATGGCCCACCGGCTGCTTTGAATTATAACCGATGTGTATGTGCATATTCCGGCCGAATCATTACAATTTGCCGTTGTGCAAACCTGCGTAGGAAATAAAGTGATGAATACGAAGTTGAGGTATCAGTCGGAAGGTTCCGGTGCTTCTAATAAAATCGAAAGGCTCACTTGATCAAGTCTTCAAGCGCCTGCTGCAAGGTTGGAAACCTGAAGGAAAAGCCGGTTTCCATCAATCTTTTTGGAACAACCCTTTGGCCCTTAAGCACAACGTTTGCAAATTCGCCGAGCACGATGCGCAGCAAGAAAGCGGGCGCCGCTGGAAGCAGGAACGGCCGGCCCAGCGTTTTTGACAGGATATTCGCAAACTCCTCATTCCTGACGGCGTTTGGGGCCACACAGTTTACCGGACCCGAAATTTCCCCGTTGCTTAATAGATGTGAAAAAATGTTGAAAAGATCTTCCAGGTGAATCCACGACATCCACTGCCTGCCGCTGCCTAACGAGCTTCCAAGCAGGTAGCGGAAGGCGGGCAGCATCAAGGCTAGAGCGCCTCCTCCCCTGCCCAGCACTATTCCAAACCTGCACAGAGCGACTCGACCCCCATGCTCGGCCGCTCTTTTCGCCTCATCTTCCCATTCAACGCAAACCTGAGACATGAATTCGTCGCCATGAGGAGCGTCTTCGTCCAAAATCTCATCGTCCATGCGACTTCCGTAATAGCCGACCGCCGAACCATTAATCAAAATCTTTTCTTTGCCAGAAACGATAAGCGCATCGACGAGATTGCGAGTGGTAACAATCCGGCTGTCGAGAATAGACTTTCGCGCCGAATCGGTCCAGAGAGTAAAGATTGAACTTCCGGCGAGATTAATGACAGCATCGCTTTCCGCAACCTTTTGCTGCCATTCCCCGGGTTTTCTTGGATCACCTTCGATGGTGGTTGCCCATGAAACAGTTTCCTTCGCCCTGACCGGGGAACGGGTGAGTATGAATACTTCATGGCCTGACTCGGAAAGTCTCCTGGTCACGTATTTTCCGACAAAGCCGGTTCCGCCGGTAACGAATATTTTCATGGTGTTTCCATTAAGGCCTCCCGCTCCCGCCCCGTCTTGCGGGTGGGTGGGTGGGCTGTCGAGAATGAGCGGTCGGCCTACGCGCTCGCACTGCGCTAAGGGAGGCCGGGCAAGCCCGCTTCACGAAGTGAAGTAGAAGGTATTTCATACGAGGTCAAGCTTCCGGGCTGAATAGTTCTACTGAGACGGGGCTGACTCGCTGGGTTGCTTTGAATCCAGGGAGCCAAAGACAAACCTGGAAATAAGACCTTCGATATCGAGCGGAGGTTGGGTCTCCCGTATGACTCCACCTTTTGGAATGTAGGTGTCCGAGGCCCCGGGTGTGATCGAGACATATTTGTCCCCGATGATACCCATGGTTTTTATGCTGGCGATTGAGTCATCCTCGAGCTTCACACTTTTGTTTATGCTCAGAATGACTTCAGCGCGGCCGTCCTTGAGCTGGACGCCATGGACCTCCCCAATGCTGACTCCTGCCATCGTTACCTGAGCCTTGATTTTCAATCCGGAAACCGTTGGAAATAAAGCGCTCACCTCATAGCGGCCGTTGCCGATATTTAAGTTCCCCAGGCTAAAGGAAAGGTACCCAAGGCAGAACACACCGATTATGAGAAAAAGACCAACGCCGAACTCCAACCTTTTTCGTTCCGGTCCCATTTTGAATTTCCTTTTTCCCCGTTTATCACAGCATGATCGAGGTAATAACATAATCACCTATAAGCACGGCGATCGATGAAATCACTACAGCATCGGTGGTCGCCCGGCCCACCTGCTCCGGTCCGAAGCTGCCCTCGTCCACTCCTGCATAGAAGCCCTTGTAAGTGCACACACATACGATGATGACCGAGAAGCAGAAAGACTTGACAAACCCCATGGATAGATCGCTCCAGTCAACGCTCGAAGTAAGACCATCCCAAAAAGCTCCCTGATTGACTCCTAATAGACCCACCCCAATTACGTAGCCTCCCAGGATTCCGATAAGGTCGCAAAACGCGATGAGGAGCGGAAGGCAGATTATGCTTGCAATTAACCTGGGAGTAATAAGATAGGAAAAAGGGTCGATCGCCATGCACTCCAGGGCGTCTATCTGCTCTTCGATCCTCATTATGCCAATTTCAGCGGCCATTGCCGACCCCGCCCTGCCGGTTACCATGAGTGCGGTGAGGACCGGTCCAAGTTCGCGGACCAGCGACAGTCCCACCGCCGACCCCAACAAACCTTCGGAGCCGAACTTGGCCAGTGTATGGTAGCCCTGGAGGCCAAGCACCATCCCGGTGAAAGCTGCCGTAAAGCCTACCACCACGAATGACTTGGTGCCGATGAACTGGATCTGCTTTAGCGTAGGCCAAAATTTCGCAGGCGGCATGACGATTCCGCGAATAGTGTAGATGAAAAACAATCCCAGCCGGCCTGCCGAAAATACCTGCCTCAGTGCATAAGCGCCAAGGGACTCGATAGGATTTAACATTAGCGCGCCCCTGCACGAATTTTTCTCAAAAGAAATTGAATTGGACACGGTGTCAAAATCATGTTGCTGTCCCCCCGAGCAACCGCTCGTAAAAGGATTTCTCAAAATAAATTGAATTGGACACAGTGTCAAAATCATGTTGCTGTCCCCCCGAGCAACCGCTCGTAAAAGGATTCAGCCTGTATTTGGGGATCGGCCTCCCGGCTCAGGAACTGACGCACACGCGGATCTTTGTCATTTCGTATTTCTTCGGGAGAGCCTGCGGTCATGACTTTGCCCTTGTCCATCACAACAATCCGATCTGCTATTTTGAAGGCGCTCTCAAGTTCATGGGTGACTACTAAAACGGTCATTCCATAGGCCTCGCGCAACTCCACTATCAATCGGTCCAGGCCCGCTGCCGTAATGGGATCCAAACCCGAGGAAGGCTCATCTACAAACAGTATCTCCGGGGCCATGATCAGCGCCCTCGCCAGCCCCGCCCTTTTTTTCATCCCTCCGCTGAGCTGGGAGGGCATATAATCACAAAATTCGTCGAGCCCGACCATATTGAGCTTCATGACACCCATAATCCGGATCGTCTCATCGGCCAGTTTAGTATGGACCTTTAGGGGCGTGGCGATATTTTCGGCAAGAGACAGCGAATTGAACAGAGCGCCGCCCTGAAACAGGACGCCAATCCTGCGCCTGTATTGCATGAGCATGGTCTCGGAAAACGTTCCCAGATCCTGACCGCCATCCACGATGATTTGCCCTGCGCCCGTTTTTTTCAGACCGGTAAGGTGACGCAGGATCGTTGTCTTCCCGCAGCCGCTAACCCCCATGATCACGCTGACTTGGTGTCTTGGAATGGCAAAACTGATATCGAACAGTACCTGGCTGGTATTGTAAAAACTGTTCAGGCCGCGAATTTCGATTATATTCTCAGTGGTCATGCTAAATCCGGGTCTTGGTCCTTGCTGCGTGATATGGGACTCAGGGACAGTACAATTGTTCCATTTTCCCGCAAATCGATGTAGATCGCTTCTGGATCGTCAACCGGAACCTTCTGATCCAGTGTTTCCAGATGGACGCCATCCAGAATCAAAAGATTGAAGTATATAGGATAATCATTGAAATACAAATCCATAATTCACCATGCCGCATTTCCTCCACGCGCGACTTGTTTTCGAAAGATGCCGCCCGGTCGCCGCTTTTGCTCAGTCCTCAGTCCTCAGTCCTGCCACTTTGCATGGCTGCGCGCCCGGTCGCCGTTCTTATCATGTCAGGCGCATTTTTTCGAATAAGATGCTATATGAGTCCGCCTTGCAAGGTTGAGACAATTATTTCTTTTGTCGTAGCCCGATTCTGTGGGATACTTTACTTAATAAACAGTACTGGGGACAAACCAATGACAACGTCTGATTCTCCTGTAATAAAAGCCATTTATGAAAGACGCAGCGTTCGCGGCTTCGTCGATGCTCAGGTTGCTCGCGATTTGGTTATGGCTGCCCTGAAAGCCGCTTCATGGGCGCCTTCAGGATTGAACAATCAGCCCTGGCGCTTCGCTATTATCTGGGAGAGCGAGACTAAAGAGGCGCTGGCAGCTCTTACCAGATACTCCGCTACCCTCAAATCGGCAGCCGTACTTATTGCGGTTTTCCTGGACAAAGAGACCTCATATGACTACACGAAAGATTGCCTGGCCGTTGGGGCTTGCTTGCAAAACCTGCTCTTGTCGCTCCATTCATTTGACCTCGGAGCGGTTTGGATCGGGGAAATCCTAAAGAATAGGGAACGCGTTAATGAGGTCCTCAAACTTCCGGAGCGGCTCGAACTTATGGCCGTAGTAGCCGTGGGACATCCTGCTCAACGCAACCAAAAATCAGACAGACGGCCAATAGAGGAACTGATTTTACTGGAAAAATAGCTGGCCGCTGCGTTGGAAACAAAGGTGTTCGATTGGCGGGAGGTTTGCAAAGTGGTAGCGGAGCGCGATAGATGGTTCCCGTCTGTAAAAAGGTATTTTCAAATCGGAAACTTCGCTGGGCGTCGAGTTTTCATCCGCAGTTGCCCGATGGACTCGATTGGCTGATAATGCACCGATGATACTAGAGCGTCTGATCGTTGGAATGCTCCAGACCAACTGTTATCTGCTCGGCGATGAAGAAAGCCGAAGGGCGGTCGTAATAGATCCTGGGGCGGAAGGCAAGCGTATTTGCAGCAGGCTGGTGGAACTTGGGCTCGAACTTTCAGCGATCCTTGTGACGCATGCCCATTTCGATCACACTATGGCCGCATGGACCCTCAAAAAGAGCTGCGGCGGAGAAATATACCTCAATTCAGCGGACAAGCGTTCGCTGATCGAGGTTATTTTCGGACTTGCGGCGCGTTTTTTCCCGGAAATGCGTCCGATTTCACCCGATGAAGTGGACCGGACTCTGGCGCACGGCGATCGGTTGCAGTTCGGCGCAATTCACATAGAGGTTCTGTCCACTCCGGGCCATACGCCGGGACACGTTTCATTTTACCTTAAAGATCAGGGTAAGGTATTTTCCGGCGATCTCATTTTTGCCGGCTCGATCGGGAGGACCGACCTCGCCGGGGGTTCCTTACAGCAACTCATGGACTCGGTTCGCTCAACACTTTTCCAGCTCCCGGACGAAACTGTCATCTATCCCGGCCATGGTCCAGGCACCACCGTTGGCAGAGAAAAGTTGTACAACCCGTTTTTTTTGCGCGCATCAGGTTGAGCACCTGCACCTCGATAATGCGCGATTGCTTCAGCAATATCTGGGATAAAAAGGAGGGGACCGTGGAAGTCCATAAGAGCGACAAAATTAGATATTATATGGCGGTT
>OMSV01000156.1 GCA_900290385.1 Syntrophobacter sp. SbD2
GTGGCGGGCCTGTGCCAGAAGGGCGCAGGCCGACAGGGCGAAGGGCGTAACCATCGATTCCTGGTTTATATAATGTATGATCCGGTAAGCAAAATGGCGGTACATCGCATGGCGCTCTTTGGGGTCCATCATTCCCACATCGTAGTTGTGGCGCTCAAGGTAGCCCCTGAGTGAAATAGGTTCCGCGAATCTGATGTACGCACGCCCGTATCGCTTCCGCAAGACTCGCCGCAGTCCCACGAGTTGGCCGAGGTTTTCCTTCTGCTTGTGTCCCCCGGTAATCTCTCTCAGATAGGATTCTACCTCGGGAATACGATCGTAGCATATCGAGGTGGGCACGAAGACCAGATCGTCGCAAAAGCCTTCCTCGACTGCCTGAATGAGAATGGCCAACAATCCAAGCTTTGGCAGCACGAGCTTCCCTGTCCGGCTGCGGCCCCCCTCTATGAAGAATTCAATATTATGGCCCAGTTGGACCATTGTCTTGACATAGAGCGCGAAGACCTCGGCGTAGAACTTCAGTCCCTTGAAAGTGCGGCGTATAAAAAAAGCCCCGCCCATGCGAAAAATCGCTCCCAGAGGCCAGAAGGCAAGGTTCTGTCCCGCTGCTATGAAAGGCGCGTAGAGGTTGTTTGAATACAAAAGCTGGGAGAGCAGCAGGTAGTCCATGTGGCTCTTATGACAGGGGACATATACGAGCGTGTGCTGGCGGGCTGCGCGCTTGACTTTCTGAAGGCTTTCGGAATCCAGTTCGATGCCGTCGAACACATTGTTCCAGACCCAGTTGAAGATCTTGGCCGCAATCTGAATGAAGGTGACGTTGTAGGTGGCGGCGATCTCATCGAGATAACTGTCGGCCTCCACCCGCACTTTCCAGATTTCCTGAGAGGTTGCGCGGGCGCGCCGCTGCATCAGGACCTCGAGCCTCGGATGGTGGAGAATTATCTCTTTCATCTCGAGCTTGCTCTTGGTGATCGGGCCCACAACCGCCCTTTTGATTTCATCAACCGAATCGATCAGGGTGCGGCGAAGTTCGAAAATCTGTTTGCGTTTTTGCCAGATGTCCTGGGACAGCTCGGGCAAAATTTCGAGCACGTTCAGCGGCTCTCCGGTCTCCATTACAGCGTAGGGATTGCCTCGGATCGAGGAAATCATCTTCCGCAAAAAACCGAAAGGTTTCTTCTGGCCCAGAAAAAACTCCAGGGGCCCCCATCTCTGGCGCCCCTCCGGACGCCTGCTGTACAGAAGCACCAGAGGTACGATAAAAAGCGGCCGATCGTGTGTTTTCTGGATATCTATCAGATGCTCCAGCGGATCGTTTCCCACAAGCACCGTGCTGCGATAGTAGCCCCGCTTGCCGACAAGAGAAAACACACCGCACTCGCCCGCCTTGATCTTTGCGGCGTAGTAGCCTCCGGCGTAAGGGTCCGGGAAACGACCGTGCCGCAACAGATAGGCGCAGTGATAGGTTAGTGTCTTTATCCCGTGCCATCGGGCCTGCCAAAAGTAGGGATGATGGTCAAACATGAATACTGGCGAGGGCAGGCCAAGTTGATGCAATCGCATGCAGACATAGACAAAGTCGATCTGCGATGACTCTTTCATGGCATAGACTATGCCGCCCTTGCCCGCCAGCTCCTCGAGGGATTTCTGCTGGTCTTCGGGAACGGTGATATGGCTCACCATTCGCTCAAACCATTTCTGGAAGGCAAACCGGGGTTTTATATCCACGGAATAGCCGTAGGGGTCCCCACGGAACATGTCCGAGGTTTTCGAGCCTATTCGTTTCAGCCAGTGGATCACGATCTGTCAGTCTTCCTCCTGAACCGTATTATACAAATTTAGCAGACTAACAAAAATAGCGCTCAAAAACCAAACTTTTTTCAGGGAAATCGAGGTTGGGGGGCTGAATATGCGGATACGGGCCACCCACCCCTTGGGTCGCGGGGTTTT
>OMSV01000039.1 GCA_900290385.1 Syntrophobacter sp. SbD2
GGCCAGCCCCGCGAAACCGAAATGCCACGGCAAGGCGATTATCTCGGAGCTGGTCTCAGATCCGGACGGGCCGCAACGACAGGGGCCAATTCGCGAAGTAATGAAGGCCCGTGCAGGGACCTCTCCTCGTGCGCTCGTTACCTTGACCCAATCGCCCATTTTGATGCCCCTGGCCTTTGCGAGGCCGGGGCTGATTTCAACGAACATCTCGGAGAGCAGTTCGGTCTGGCACGCGAGATTGCGCGTCATGGCGCCGCCTTGCCAGTGCTCGGTTACCCTAAAAGTGGTTGCGATCAGGGGGAATTTCGGATCGCTTAGCTGCGCGAACTCAGCCAGCTTCGATTTCCATAACTTTACCAGGGGATTTGACTGCTGAGCGGACATGATGTTGGTGAAACAGCCCTCGATAGGCTCGTAATGCTCGGGGAAGGGTCCCTCCTTGCAAAGCCCTTTTGGCACGAAGAGTCTGCTCATTCCTTCGGGCAACATGATAAAGGCCGCCCCGGCCGATTGCTCCGGCGGCAAATTAGCCTTGCTGGCCGGATCGATCCATTTGAAATCGGGTACGTCGTTTCTTGCCCAGGTCTTCGACGCAGCGTCCCACCGGACAAGGGTTTTTGCGGCGTTCCACGGCTGTCCCTGGGGATCGGCTGAGCATCGGTTGTAGATTATGCGGCGATTTACCGGCCAGGAATAAGACCACCCAGGGTGTAAACCCAGTCCCGACGGATCAGCCGGATCGCGGCTCGCCGCCTTGTTGTCGCCTGCATTCGCACCGGGGTAGAACCCGGAATAAATCCAGCAGCCGCAGGCCGTTGAGCCGTCATCTTTCAACCCGAGGAAATTGGCCAACTGCTTGTGGTCTGCTACGGTGTATCCGTTAATCTCCCTTGCCACCAGGTGAGGATCGGGGTCCTGATTGCCATAATTCCAGGCCAGCCGGGCTATCGGCTCAGGGCATACACTATTTGTGTCCTCGGCGTAGAGGCTTTTGAGTTCCATGGCGAGGCGGTTGAGGTACCACAAATCGCTCTTTGCGTCCCCATTAGGCTGTAACGCCTGGGCTCGCCACTGAATCCACCGGCCGCTGTTGGATACGCTTCCTTCTTTTTCCAGTGAATCCGCCGCAGGGAAGAGGAACACTTCCGTTTTGATATCTTTCGGGGCGGCCCCCGGGCGCTTCCAGAAAACGGACGTATCCGTTTCCCATAGGTCGAAGGCGGCCATCCACTCCAGTTTTTCCAGCGCCGAAAATGTCTGATTGATACTCGATGAACTCACGGCAGGGTTCATCCCCCAGACCAGCATGCCTTTGATGGTCCCTGCGTTCATGGCTTCGAACATGGGAATCCAGGAGTATCCTGCCCCCTGGAAGCCTTTCCCGATTTTGGGCATATAGTGGTAGGCAAATTCGTTTTCCTGCTGGGCGGCGTCTCCCCAGTACGCTTTCAGCAGGCTCACGAAAAACTTCGGTTTGTTGCTCCAGAAGCTTGCATTGGGAGTTTCCTTGTCCAGGTAATCTTTCAGTGTGGGGTGGGCGGCCTCGCTCGGAATCGATATATAGCCGGGTAACGTGTTGAAGAGGACCCCCATGTCGGTGGACCCCTGGACGTTATTCTCACCACGAAGCGCATTTATCCCGCCGCCCGCGACCCCCATGTTACCCAGCAGGAGTTGCAGAACCGAGTAGCTTCTTATGTTCTGGACGCCCGTCGAGTGCTGGGTGGCGCCCATGGCGTAGAGGATGGTGCCGGATTTGCCCGGCTGGCCGGTTGCCCCGTACATTTCGGCCATCTCCTCAAAATGTTTGCGGGAAACTCCAGTTACCCCCTCAACCATTTCCGGGGTGTAGCGGGCCATAAATTCCTTCATCAACTGAAATACACAATGCGGATGAGTTAATGTGGGATCAATCACAGGCTTTTTGTTCGAATCCGTTTCGTAGTCCCACGACTCATAGTTGTAGGAGCGCTTGCCGGCATCGAATCCCGAGAAAAGCCCGTTTTCGAAAGAAAAGCCGGCTTTTACGACAAAGCCTGCATTGGTGTAATTGACGAGGTAATCGCGGTGGAAAAACCCGTTTTGAATCACATGGTTGCAAAGGCCGTTAAACAGGGCGATATCGGTCCCCGGACGCAGTCTGACATAGAGGTCGGCTTTTGCGGCGGACCGCGTAAACCGCGGGTCCACCACGATCAGCGTAGCGCCTCTGTCCATAGCTTTCGTAACCCAGCCGAACCCTATTGGATGATTTTCGGCGGGATTGCAACCGACGATCAGCACGCAGTCAGACCGAAGGTAGGCCCCAACGAGGCCACGGTGGAGGAGTGTCAAAGCCGGGCTTGGTGCTCCAGGTAGACTATGCCAAGCGCCCGGGTGAGTTTCGAAATGAGGTAGCATTCTTCATTATTGAGCGATGCCGCACCGATGGATGCGATGGCCTCGGTACGATTGACCGTCGTTCCGTCTTCCGAATTCTTTATGAAGGAACCGTCACGCGTCGCTTTTATGCGCTGGGCCAGGGCTTTAATCCCCCATTCCAGGTCCTTCTCCTCCCAGCCGTCGGCGCCCGGCGCCCGATAGAGCATTTTCTTCAGCCGCCTCTCGCTCGTAGCGACTTCGAAAACCGCTTGTCCCTTGCTGCAGAGCGCCCCTTGGTTGATGGGATTTTCGGGGTCCCCTTCCACGTTTACCAGCCGCCCGTTAATAGTATGCGCTATCAGGCCGCACCCCACCGCGCAAAAGGGGCAGATGGAGGTGGTAACGCGGGCATCCTTTATTTTGGTGGAAACGGTAGAGTCCGGCGGGTCCAGCTTGGCCTCCGTGGACTCCACCAGCCCCGCCGAGGCAATTCCGCCGCCCAAGCCTTTTAAACGGACTCCACCAGCCCCGCCGAGGCAATTCCGCCGCCCAAGCCTTTTAAAAATGTCCTTCTCGAAATACGCATGGCTTGACCCCTTATGTTCGAAGAATGAGACAAAAGGATAACCCGTATCGTTCTCGCGCGGGAATGACAGGTACTCTATGCGTTCTAATTGACAAGGTTTGGGGAATCGGGAGTTGAACATTTAGCGTGCGGGAGAATTGAAAAAACTTCCAACTGCTCAGCAAAATGAGGATACCGCGCTATTTTGTGGACTTGCTGAGAATGCGATTCTGATTTTCCACAATTTTGGATGGTTCGTCAACCAATAATTCA
>OMSV01000058.1:0-7807 GCA_900290385.1 Syntrophobacter sp. SbD2
TACGGAACCGTACGCACGGTGGTGTGGGAGGACGGGGGAGGCGACTCCCCCTCCTACCCGATTAGGGTGTCCCGCAGGGACATGAGGAACTGTGATGGAAGGGGAATAGATAGCGGTGGAGAATGCAGGGCCGGCAATGATTCTGAGGAGTGCTACGGGATTCCCCGTCCATCGGATTCTCTGCCCCATATCGAAGTGGTCCATCAGGAACTGGGTGAGGACAAGCAACGACCCGCGCCGGCCCACATTGGATTCCCGACAGCCCGCCCGCTCGGCGGGGCCGGCGGCGGGCGGCGGGTGGCCTCGTTGCTCCAGGACGTTATCCCAATTCATTCAAGCGCAAAAGTCGGCCTGGCAATGCCGCCCTGTACTTCTTGCCCTCCGGAGTAAGCATCGCCTGGGAAAATCCGCGTCCTGGCAAGGGCCACCTGTTTTCCGATAAGGGATTCCACGGTGGCCCCGTCAGGGTTTAATCCAACCAGATTGCCCATTATCCACGGCCCCTCGGCCAGTTCCACCATTATTATGAGGATCGGAGTTTCGACCTCGCGGCCCAGACCAGCGAGATAAGAGGAAGTAAAGGTGACGATTTTTCCTCTGCCTTCAAGCTGAGTGATTTCAAGATCGGAGCCACTGCATTCGTGGCACACCAGTTTTGGCGGGCAAGTGTAGCCGCCGCATTTCCCGCACTTTAAACCCAGCAGTTTGTTCTTTCTGAGAGACTGATTGAAATCCTTGAAGGTAAGTCGGTATTCGCATTGCATGGAAGCCACCTTTGCCTGTATGCAGGGGTTCTACCACCCCTTTTTGAGAACCAGACTACAAATTATTCCGTCTCCTCCCAGCGTATCCGTGAGTCCTGTCCGGACGCCATCGACCTGCCTTTCAGGTTCGACTTCACGACGCATCTGCCTGACTATTTCACAAACCTGCGAGACGCCTGTCGCCCCGATAGGGTGTCCCTTGGATTTAAGCCCGCCTGAGATGTTTATGGGTATCCTGCCCGCCTTATCCGAGTCTCCGTTTTCCCACAATTGGCCGCCACGTCCAAATTCGGCAAATCCAAGTCCTTCGGCGGCAATGATGCTCGCGATACTGAAACAGTCGTGGAGCTCGCACAAATCAACGTCGCCAGGGCCGATGCCGGCCATTTCGTAGGACTGACTGACGGCTATTTCCCTTGCCCTTAGTCTCGGCAGATATTCCTTTTGAGAACTGAACCTTCCCGAAGACGCCTGTCCCACTCCGGCAATGAATACGGGCTTCCCTCGGAGTCTTGCGGCCACATCCTCCGAGGCGAGGACTATGGCAGCCGCGCCGTCGGAGAAGGGGCAGCAGTCATGCAACTGGAGAGGAGATGTTATCATGGGCCCTCTCAAGACGTCCTCGACGGTGATTTCTTTACGGAGCTGAGCGAGATGGTTGTGTTGGCCGTATTTGTGGGATTGTACTGAAACCAGCGCCATCTGTTCCTTCAGTCTCTTTAGCGGAATTCCGTAAGTTGACGCATAAAGATGCGCAAGCATCCCAAAAGCGCCAGGGAATGTCAGGCCGGAGGGGTATTCGTAATGGCTGTCCGTGAACATGGAAAATGTGCGGGTGGCAAGGGCCGTACCCATTTTGGACGCGGTTTCAACACCTGCGGCAAGCACAATGTCGTAAAATCCCGATGCAACCCACACAAATGCGTCTCGCACCGCCATGGTTCCGGAAGCACAAGCCCCTTCGAATCTACTTGTTGGAATGTTGCGGGCGCCGATTTCATCAGCACAGAAGGACTGCACCATGCCTTGCCCTTCCGAGAAATCCCCGAGCACATTGCCGACAAACATGGCCTGTATGTCTTTAGATAAAAGACTGGAGGCTGTTATAGCGCTCAGGGCCGCTTCAGAGAGGAGTTCAACGGCTGTTTTCTCTGCGGAAAAGGAAAATTTGGTATGACCTGTCCCCAGAATCGCTACTTTTCTCACCTTGCCTGACCTCCATTCCATCAATAGGAAACTATTGAGGAGGTGTTCTCCTCCGCATTTGATCCTGGTCTTGTTTCATCCGCTCCTTCATGTCGGCCCTTACCTCGTCTCTGGTGATAAACCCATCCCCGCTTTTGTTAATTTGCTTGAATTGTTTTTTCTGAGTGCGTAAGGCGTTCCATGGAGAACGGCGAATCCGGAAAGCGCCACGAGAAGAGTCAGGGCGGGGTTCTCAATGTCCGTATCCGGAACAACCGCATTCTTTTGATCCTTCAATTCTTTCTGAAACCGCTTGAGATAGTCCCTTCCTCGGGCGCTTAGTCGCGGCGCCGCAAATATCTTTACGGTCAAAATCACGCCGATGAACGCCGAAAATACCAAGAACATCACATTGGTGCGGCCCCTGGACAGCGCCACGACCAGCTTGTAGCCGCTGAGCAAAACTATGAAAAGCAGTAGAGCCGTCTTTGTCAGCCTCGCCCTGCTTATAAAGCTGTCCACAACGAGCAATCGTTCGCCGTTAAGGCGCGTTTCCAAAGGATAGCAGAGTTCTTTGAACTCCGTGGAGAGTCGTTTGCAGACGCTCGCCATTTTCTGAGGAACGGACAATTCCCTGTATACCACACGCTCCATATCGGACATGGACTGCGGTTCGGAGGAACCCTCCACCCGCCCGATCCTGCGATTCTTAGCGGCGGCTGCAAGACTACGGACCTGGACCAGCTTGAACACCGCCAGCCGTATAACTTCCTGCACTCCTCCCCTAAGGTACGCAAGTTCGTAGGGGTCTGGGTTGGCCGGCAAGGGCAAAGCAGCCTCCTCGCGGGTCGAATCTCCCTTTCGAATGAACCACCACCCGAATATCAACGCCGCGGCCATCGTGGCGATATAAAAACGCAGGAATTCCACACCCTTCATGTTTGCGACGGCATTGTCGGTGAGCCATCCGAGCGAACTTCCTTCCTTCTTCTCATGCGCCGCTGGAATCTGTGCCGTTTCGACAGGCCCGCTAAAATCGATGGACTTCAATGAAATCTCTTTTTCAGTCGCGCCGGCGACCTTGATCGTCCTTTCGATGCTCTTCACCAGGCCTATTTTAGGAGCGATCCATGAAACGGATTCATTCGTTGTGTCTCCGACAACTACCCTTATCTTTAATATTATACAATTGGTAAATTCGCCATAAGGCGCCCTAACGACCGCATTTGTACTATCGATTGAACATGTGTAATGCAGCGTCATGATATTGCCGGTATTTGACGTGGCTTTTATATTGGAATCGAAAAAAGTTCCTGTCTTAATGGGCATTTTCAACATAGGAACTTTCGATTCATATCGCAAAAGCATATTATCGCCAGCTTGCGACGCCACAAGATAAACTGCTTCCGTCGTATATTCATAAAATCTTGTAGCCGGAAGTTTCACATCCGTCCCTGTAACAACTGACGGGATGACATTGACGCCGTCCAGAATACGTGGTTTATGTACGGCTGTTTGCCTCATCGTTACGTTGTTGACGCCTTTTTCCTTACATTCATAGGTCATGGATCTAGGCGTAGATGGATAATAATCGTTCAAAGTTAAAGGTGGATAGGCCGCCTTATTGTTGCATACTGAACAGAGTATCAGTAAGAAAATGACAATAATAACAAATCCAATCTGTTTCATACCTCCTCCAGGGGCGAAGCCTCGATACGCTTTCTTCCATTTATAGTGATGGGACCACTGGGCTTTCCGGCGCGCGGATCACTGCGTCGATACAGGCAGGTCCCAAAAATTGTCCTTGCTATGAGCCGCTTCCCAGGCTCTTACTTTCACTCTCGCCGCATCGAACAACCGAACGTGATTGGCGTCATTTCAATCTTCATAGCCTGCCGCAACCTGATAGACTCTCTGGCGCAGCAGTTGGAGCAAGGAGTGGTCCGTATGTGGAACCGATCTGGGGTCATCAATTTGGGATGTTACACCACTGAGAATGTTGAACCGCTGATCGATCTCCCTCATGAGAAGAAAGCCGGTATCACTTGTGATTTTTGCGCCCTGAAAATCAACGCTAATGGATCTGTC
Organism: Syntrophobacter sp. SbD2; assembly: GCA_900290385.1. The sequence continues at coordinate 4,038 of OMSV01000058.1, forward strand.
GAAATCCAGCCTTATGGTTCCCGTCTGCTTGTCACCAAGTGCGCGCATGTAACGTGCCCATCCTCTGAGGAATTTGCTGCATAATATCAGATTGTTGGGATGGGCTCAGTATAATTCTCAGGCACGCTCACGCATAATCCAGGGTGAAATGAAGTCAAGGATTTCCATGATTATATTTCACCCAGGATAAAAGAAAGGCCCCGGAAGGCCAGGGCCGGCGGAATCCTAAGTTTAAGTTGAAACCAAAAAAGCAAGCATCTTCAGGGACGACCACACTTGGGAAAGAGGCAGCAGGGAAAATCTTTGAGAAGGCCAAAGCCGCAATTGCTGCAGCCGCAACCAAGACTAAAAGGGGCCGTCACGATAGCCCCCATTATCATCAACACTCCCCCGGCTGCAATGAAAGGCGTGTAAACAATCCATTGGACGGCACAGCAGCCGTCGGGGCCGCAGGGTTGGGCCTGTGCCGTGGTTGTCCCAACGGTCATGAGCAAAGCAAGAGCCAAACAAACTATAACTAAAGTTGATTTCGCCTTCATGTTTTGTCCTCCTCTAAATCGGTTTAAGAGAAACTACTTCGGAATGATCCGCCGAGATCGGGGCCTTCTGGGGCTTTTGGTTAATAAAGATATGGCAGCTTTCAGATTTGTCCATGCTTTTGAACTTCTTATTTCTGAATCCCCGCCCATCCTTCTTCCGGGGTTGGTGCACCTGCCCACTTCAGCGCCGCTTTTCCGGCATANNGTCGTGGGGATTTTCCAGCATTAAAGCGATCAGGTTAAAATAGTTGATGGGCGCTGGGCGAACATCGTCTTGCCGGACCCGGGCGGACCGGTCATGAGCACGTTGTGTATAGAATAACTACTCCCGTAAACGGACGCAGGATTCAACCCTCACAGCACGGGACTTGTTCCGAATGGAGCCTCTTCATCTGCATCCGGAGGCTGGAAATCCTTATGCGCAAAGTATGATGTACATCTCTAAAGAGGTGGTCAGGCGCCAGCGACTCAAGATATAGGAGGGATGCACTGAAATAGAGAACATCATTATTACAGCAATATGTGGGGTTATTAAAGCCAAGGACACTTCAAATCCCAAGAAGAGATTAAATCACATTTAAACGATAGGCCAGCTATTATTTCCTGGCTTCAAAAACTCTGGCATCGACATCGAGAGGCATAGGGCCGCTGATTATCAGCTTTGGGAAATCATGATGCATAGGGTTAATCAAGAAATTGTACTCACGCACCACAATGACGCTGGGGACTCGAAGCAGAACACTGGAATTGCTGTTTATCCAAACATCGCCCATCGCCTGGGTCGCGGGCGGTGCGGGGAAACTCCGCCAATTCTTTGGTAACGGATCGTGATCCTGAACCAGTTTTTCTGAAAACTCGACGGTGAATACCACATAGCTTGCCAGAGGAGAACTGCTCAGAAGATGGACCACAACCTCAAGCGTCGCTAGCGAGAGGGATTCTGAAGCGAATGCCACGCGTGTGCCTGGAGTTGACCACCGACTTCCGTACAGACGTGCCCCCTCACCATCAAAGGGGTTTGTCGCATGATTTTTCTTCGTTATGCGCCAAGCCACAGGCATTACGAGGGAATCCCGTGCTCAAGCCGCCCAATCAGCGATTCCACCTCCCTTGCTCCAACCTCGGTAGATGCATACTCAATCGGCGTTGATCCGCCGAGGGCAGGCTGCGCCGCCGTAAGCCATTTGCGTGCAGAGTCGACATCGCCATCAAACAACTCTGAGGTTAACCCAAATATTCGTGCCGCGCGGACCAATCGATCGGATTCGTCTGGATGGAGGCGCCCTTCTTCTTTCCGCCTGGTGAGTGTCCTCGAACTGATTTGCACAAGGTGGATGGCATGCTCTTTCCGTAAGTCGGTGTTTCGAATGAAGCTTTCCCATGAATTGTAGCTAAGGCCCTCCTTAATGCGCTTGAGTAATGCGGGAGTATGCCCAACTTCAAGGCCTAGCAGCAGTACGTAAGAGTTTCCGGATCGTCCTTTCCTGCTGGATAGCACCTTGTGCCGCGCAGCCGATTTTGGTTTAATATTCATTTTCAATCCAGGCTCATCAGGCATAGTGACCTCCTTCGTCCTGCAGGGACAATCCCCTCGTTGGCCATATGGCATAATAGTACCGACAATGTGGCTCAAAGTCAAGAATCTTAGCGCGCTATCCCTTGTTTTCCAAGATGCAATCTTTTGCCATCCAAGCCATAAAGATCGTTTCTGACAGCAGCTTGCGTTAATTTAGCTTGCCAAAACCTTGGGCTCAAGACATTTGAATACATGAACAGGGTATCTTGATTTTTGGAGCTTTATTTTTCTGAATGAAAAAACCCACCTCACGGAGGACGGAGGACGGAAAACGGTGGACAGAGGACGGAGGGCCTCCGGCCTGGCGCTGGGCGAGCATCGTCTTGCCGGACCCTGGCGGACCGATCATGAGCACGTTGTGCATTGGATAACTACTCGTCAAAGAAGTCTCTCACTGTGGGAAGGTCAGCTCACATCTCCCGTTTTCCTAGCCCACTTTTGACCTGTGGCCACAAAGTGCTTTCCGACGGAAAGGAGGTATTTTCGGTCGTTCATCGTTTTGAGACAAAAAGGCAATTTGCTTTAGGGAGTCGGACGTACCGGCTGTAATCCGATGCGAGTCGGTAAGGGCGGCGCGGGGTGGCGTCCACATTTCAGGTTCCAGTAAGCCCATGAGCGCGGATCGAAGACCCCGGACGGGGCCTTATCCAAGGCTTCGCGCAACTCGTCTTTGCTGACAATGCCATCAAGGGCCTTCAAATCTTCGGCCGTGCCATAGGTCATAACATAGGCGAGAAAACGCACCGGATCGGCTAACGCCTCCTCCGGCTCTTCGAACCAGATGACGCGGCGGGCAACCTTCAACAATGCCGGGGTGACGGGCAAAGGTTTCATGGCGCGTATCCGTTTTCATCCGTTCGTTTGGCGTAGGCCGTGAGCGCGGGAAGGCTGGCCGGATCGACCGCATCAACCGCGGCGCTTAAACGCCGCCGCACCTCGACGGGCAGTGTTGGCAAATCATCAAAAAAGCTTAGGGCTTTCAACGTAATCATGGGATTGAAGCTGCGCCCGTAAACAATCCGGCCCGCTGCAAGCGCGGTCGGCAAGTCGATGCCGTGCTGTATCAGCACATCAATATCAAGATAGTCTCTCGTCTCGGCCCGCTTCTGCACTACGGCAACTTTCGTCCCGGCAATGTCGAGCAGTGAAGCTACATAAAATCTCTTTCCCTCGACCTTATCGCGCGGCGCGGCTTGTCCAAGGCCAAGCCCTCCGAAAAACGAAACCAAAACAGGGCCGTCACGCTCGATGCGGCATTTCAGGGTGTTCGGGGCGACCTGAACCCGTTCGGCCCCTTTGAGGTAAGGGACAGTAGCGGCCAGCTCATCGGGGTCAAAGGGCTGATTGGAAAATAAATCAAAATCGACGGAAGCCCGGTGCCCCAGACGCAAGGTAAGCGCCGTTCCGCCGTACAGCGTAAAATCTTCCGGCGTGGCGTCGAGTTCCGGCCATAATTGGAACTGCGGCCGTGGCAGGATGGTCAGGTTGGGCTTAAAGATCATGGGCCTTCCTCTCGGGCTGGAGGTACGGAAATATTATATCTCAGATTGGCTCGGGATGCCCTCATTTTGTCTAGTTTTCGTCTTCTGGAACGCCCCTTAAACCCGCGCCCCGCCTTGAGGGCAGTTTACCGAACCAAACAATTTACAACACTG
>OMSV01000058.1:7817-9059 GCA_900290385.1 Syntrophobacter sp. SbD2
CCCGAAGGGCCTGGCGGGGGCGGGAGGCCTCATTTGGTTTTCCCGCCTTCCAGCGCTCAGATCGGTCTGATACCAAGTTGCGTTCAAGATAAGGTGATTGGGGAGGGCGTTAAGCCCTCCCCTACGGCTTACCTAGGGAGTAATTGTCATTGTTGATTGCAGCCTGGAATAACGGTTTGCGTTCAAGTCACGTCCTCTTGGAGGGCATAAAGCCCTCACCTACGAAGCGTAACGCGTCAATGACGTAGGGACGGAGTTTATCCCCGCCCAATCTTGAACGCAAATTTGTATAAAATGCAGGAAATAATGACGCTGAGATCGACTCGTCGAGGTCGAGATCAAAAACTTTTCCATTAGCAGTCGAGTTGGTTTACAATTTGGCTTGTTCATAGTGGTTGGTCAAATTTAGGTCTGTTAAATCTCGAGGAAATGCTTTGCGCAATATTGCCCATTCACTCGCATTCAGGCTCTTTTGCCTGCTTCTGCTCGTCAGCGCAATTGTGTTCATTTCCCTGACTACTCTCATTATCCGGGCCAATACGCAGCATGTTATGGATGAAATAACGCTCTCAGCCAAACGCACCAACGAACTGCTGCTGCGATCCATGCGCCAGAGCATGTTGCTCAACCGGTTGGAAGACGTTGCACAGACGATCGATACCTTAGGCAGGGCACCCGGAGTTGAAGGCATAAGAATTTACGGCAAGACTGGAAGTATCGCTTTCAGCACCAGCACTCCGGAAATTGGGCAAACGGCGAGCATCACGGCTGCACAGTGCATCGTATGCCACAGGAGCGAAAAGCCGCTTGAATATATTCCTGAGTCCGTTCGGCCTCGAATTTTCTCTTCCCCGGACGGCTACCGGGTACTCGGAGTTTTGAAGTCAGTTCGCAATGAGGCCGCCTGCGCCGCGCCCGGCTGCCACCCGCCGCCGTCCGAACAAAAAATACTGGGCGTGCTCGACTCCCAGTTCAGCCTCGTACAAGTTGACCGGAATATCCTTGGCAGCCGCAACCTGATGATTGTCTATTCCATCGGCGCCATCCTGGTCATCGAGTTTTTCGCCGGGCTATTCATAATGCGCATGGTGCATAAGCGAGTGGTCAAGCTTGCGGAGGGACCGCGCGAGGTCAAAAAGGGCAACCTGGATTTCAGCATCCAGGTTGAAGGCAACGACGAAATAGCCGACCTGGCGCGTTCGTTCAACAGCATGGTAGCAAGCCTGAAACGGGCGGAGGCCG
>OMSV01000038.1 GCA_900290385.1 Syntrophobacter sp. SbD2
ACCGCCTTGCCGCCGTTCAAAATCCGAGAAAACGACTCTTTCAGTTCCTTGGATGCCTTCTTTGTAGCTTCCTTTTTTATCTCTTTAACAGAGGTTTTATTGAGTGCTTCACTGATCGCTTCCCACTTCTCTGCGTCCCATCTTTCTTTGACGGTAGCGGCTACAGACTCGATTTCCTTTGTTCCAAGAAATATCAGATACTCACTCTTTTCGTCTTCGTCACTTTCGGCATCGCTCGGTGCAATCAAGATTCCGGCTCCTGCCAACATAGCCAATCGCGCCCGAGTTCTCGCCGCTTCCTGATTCCGACCTTCTTTGACCAAGTGGTTCACGATTCGATCAAGTAATCGCTTCGAGCGATACCCAAGGTTCTCTTGGAGTAACTCCTTCCCCTCAACTTTGATCTTGAAATAATCCCGTATAGCTCGCTTGAGGCACTGGCTGGAGATTCGGGCGCGGCGCGTGCCGCCGAAAAAGGCATCTTTGGGAGCCCCGGTGTCATCTCTATTCAGGTTTGAAGGGGCAAAGTTCTGCAGGACATGTATCTCCACAAACGTTTTCATTCCCTGGTCTCCTTCTTGGCGTGATATTCGGTTTCCACTTTTTGATCCAGATTCCGGTAGAAGTCACGGGCCCAGGAACTCTGGGTGCGCTTCAGGTCGTCGTTCCAGTACAGAAGACCCTTCAATAGAGCTTCGAAATCGATGGGATGGTCTTTGAGAAGGGCGATCAATTGGCGCAGGCGGTGCGGCAATTGATCGGAATCGGCATCCAGCAGAGTGATGAAGCGTCGTTCGGTACTGGGTGAACCGCTGGCCCTCTGGTGGACTGCACAGGCATTGCCTATCGTCATCGAGGAACTCGACCGGCCTTCCCGCCAGTGCGAAGCCCAGAGGCTGGCCACCAGGTAGAGCATCTCCCGTCGCCATGAATTGTCTTCATCCTTTACGAAGGGCTCAACGTAGGGATAGGCCGGAGCGAATCTCCCCGTGTCGAAGGAGAGGCTTCGCCGCAGCACGGCTCTCACCTTTGTGTCTTTTTCGTTCAGTTTTTCCAGCCATTCAATGAATCCGCTCATGCCCCCTCCTTTTGCGGTTCGAGTTTCATGATCTCATCGTTCAGTTCTTCCAGCTTGCGCCACACTTGTCCTTCGGCTTTCACAAGAGCCCGGATGGCCCATGCGTCACCAGTGGAGACCGAAGCGCGATGCTGCTCCCATGCCGCCCTCAAAGTGTTCCTGACGGACACAAGCCACTGGCAGCGAATGTCCTCGGAATCCCTGTCGATGTTATATTCGCGAAGGATTTCGTGAAAGCGGGATTCCAGGGCAGACCAGTACCAGGAGCTAACCGGCATCTGCTTTACAAATCCCCTTATGTCTTCTCCATGTATCTTCCGGTTCCCACGGCTCAACAGGTCACGGGCAAAAGAACTGCAGGCAGCCCCTAAGGATTTTTGAACATCTTCTGCGTCGGTCAGGAGCTGTTTGATCTCCCGCCGAATTTGGCTCTCTCCGGCCAATGCTTTAGGCAGAACAAATCTCTCCATGCGCCAGAAGCTTACGTTGGCACTGGGGGGATCATATCTAAGACCGAGTACCAGAACCGATCCTGGCATGGAGATCATATCCCTGCCCGCCAGTCTAATGGCGTTCTGAACTGTCAAGGGAGCAAGTTCAGTATTATCGGGTAGCAAAGAATCGAAATCTCTCCAGGTCCCTCGCTCCTCTTTGAACTGGACAGGTAGCTTCCCTTTTGCTTTGTGAACCTTATAGGATTGCATCGGGTCAGGGTTGTTAGAAGGATTGTGGAAACCCTGTCCGGCAATAAATCTCATGACCGTCACCCCACCCGATGCATGCTCCTCAAGGAGAATCATCCGAGATTGCCATGTGTAGAGGTCTGCATATCCAGATGCCATCACCTTGGGAACGCCCAAGGGGAGAGCGCTTGGCTCACGCTCCCATAGTGCCGAATCATCCTTCATTACTTCTCGATTTGAGTATGGAACAAGGTTGTAACAGAGCGTTTCATAGAGATTCCGTCCCAGTGGGATACACATCATGGCGTTTGGTGACGGTGATGGGTAATAGCCTCTTCCGCCAGCTATCGAAAAAGTCATAGTGGAGATCAGCCAACGGGCACATTCCTTCAGTTCTCGCACACCAGGGTTTTTCGTGTCGGTGTGATCAAAGAGGACCTTGTTGGATGTCGCGTTGTATTCGGAAGCTAACTTCGTCCAGGGTTCAATCTCATCTTTGGGAATATTCGGATTTTGCCCAAACGGGTACTTTTCATCAAACAACCAGAACCGATCCCGCCACTTCTCCAGATATGCATTTATTTTTTCGCGTGGCAGCCCTGCTTTGAACAAGGCTTTGGCCTGATCGATGTCGGTAGGGCCTTCCAGAGCGCGGTACAGGACTGCGAGCAAAAAGCGGTGAAGGGCTGCCACCACCAATGGTGATGGGGCCTCAATGGCTGCAATCTCTCTGGACCGCAGCACGGTGTCGCGGACGCCCAGTTCGTCGTAGGTTCCATCGGAGAATCGTACAGGGATCCATTTTTCGTCGATCAGGTTGAATCGGCTCATCCAGCCTCCTTTGTCTCGTAAACAAGTCCCAGGTCGTCATCCAGACTTACGGTCGCATCTTCCGCCCAGCATCCTTGGGTGTCCAATACGAGCGGAAAGCAATTGCGCAAGAGCGACGACTTCTTCCAGACTTCCGGCACACCCAGCGACTGAAGTTTCTTGACCACGCCCTTACGCGAAAGGCTCAAGGCCCTTTGGAACCACCCTTTGGCCTGGTGAAAGTCTGGTACCTCTTCGGGGCTGAATCCGTCTTGCGGCAATAGCGGAATGGCGACGACCGAGTCTTCGCCAAGCCTGGTCCGGGCCATAAGAGTTCGATGCACGCCGGGTTCATCTTCATCATAAAAAACGAATCTCTCCGGCTGGTTCCACGATGAATCGTCGGGAAATCCGATAATCGCCTGGTTTGCCAACCCTTTGAGAGCGAAGGCTTCTCCATCCTCGGCTGCGATTGCTCTTTCCAGTCGCTCTCGCAGCGATTCCGGCACGTCCACCTGTTCTTCGTACACCGCTTGCACCAAGGTGTCGATCTCATCCGGAAGCACCAAATTGCTCCGGTCATTCCGAAGCAGACTCCAGGTGCGCAACAGCAAGTCTTCACGATACACCGCACCCCACCACAATGGTTTACCGAAGGATGGGGGCTCGTCCCCCGTCAACCCAGTCAACAGGAGGATCGGCTCCGGAAGAGGTCTGAAATCCCGTTTGTGGCGCCACAAGCGTCCAGCGCGCTGGAGTAGGAGGTCGATAGGCGCGAGGTCGGTCGCGATCAGGTCGAAGTCAAGATCGAGACTCTGTTCGGCCACCTGGGTGGCAATGAGGATCTTGCGACCGGTCCGACTCCCTCCTTCCCCAAAGGTTTCCAATGCCTGATCCTCGCGTCTTTGCCGCTGGTCGGCCGGAAAGCGGGCGTGAAAAAGGTGCACTTCCGTTCCATTGGCAAGGAGCTTTCCCACACGCTGCCCCATGCACTCCAGAGGCTCTCCCTCCGGGAAAAGCCGGTACAGTTCCTGGGCACGCTGCACCGTATTGACCAGCGCCAGCGCCATTCCCCCATTGGCAAGATGCTCTTCCAAGGCATTGTAGACAACAGGCAGGTCCGGCAGTATCCCTTTGAGCCGAAGAGTTTGACGGCGGGTGGAATCGGCCACGAAATGTCTTTGATAGGCGTTTCCACCAGGACAGAAGACGGAAAGGCGCGGGTATTCCTCCTCTTGTGCGGAGAACTTCGAACCTGCCACATCTGCCATTTTGCGCCGGATCGACGGCGGCAGGGTCGCCGAGAGAAGCACTACCGATGAGCCCAGCGCCAGGAGCCAGCGCAGCAGGTGGCCCAGCAGAGTGCCCGTGTATGCATCGTATGCGTGGATCTCGTCGAAGACCACTACACGATTCGCAAGCCCCCACAGCCGTACGAAGTTGTGCCGTACAGGCAAAATCG
>OMSV01000031.1 GCA_900290385.1 Syntrophobacter sp. SbD2
GGTTTCACCCGCACGCGCCGAAAGGACCACAACCAACTGGTCGCCCTCTTTCTGCCTAGCGAGGACCCGTCCTGCCACCGAATTGATTCTTTCCGCATCGGCAACCGAGGTCCCGCCGTACTTCTGAACAACAAGAGCCATCTGTTTGAGTTGCTCCATATTGAAGAAACTGAACGCTAAAATACTCTAGGCAAGTAACCAAAATGTGCGGAATTGTCCACTAGAAAACAATAAGGGACAGCATAATCTGTGAGTTATGCGGATCTCCTGTTGACCTGTGAGAGGGCAGGCCTTAAACTCAAGGCCAGCAATTCCTAATGATCCACTTGCAGTTTCCCTTCAAAATAAAGGGATTAAATGAAGATCCTTCTCATCTATCCAGAGGTTTCAGAAACCTTCTGGAGCTTTAAGCACGCTCTTAGAGTGGTGCGAAGAAAATCGGCCTTTCCCCCACTCGGAGCCTTGACCGTAGCCGCAATGCTCCCGGATTCCTGGGAAAAGAAACTTGTCGATCTTAACGTAAGGGAGCTCCGGGACGAGGAACTGCTGTGGGCGGATTACGTCTTCGTCAGCGCCATGGTCGCCCAGAAAAATTCAGCTCGGCAGGTCGTGGACCGTTGCCGCGCGCTTGGCACCAGGGTGGTCGGAGGCGGCCCTCTATTCAGGGTATATCCAGACGACTTTGCCGATATTGACCATCTGGTTCTGGGAGAAGCCGAGTCGATAATTTCCGAAGTCGTAAGGGACATGGAGGCGGGGCAGCCCAAGAGGTCTTACCGTGCCTCCGACTTCCCTTCCCTGGACGATATCCCTGTTCCCCTGTGGGAACTCATTAATTTGAACGACTATGCAGCGATGGCCATTCAGTATTCCAGGGGATGTCCATTCAACTGCGAATTCTGTGACGTGATAGTCATGAATGGGCGGGTTCCCAGGGTTAAGCGGAACGAACAGGTGTTGGCCGAGTTGGAGGCCCTCTACTCACGTGGCTGGCGCGGATCGGTCTTTATTGTCGATGACAATTTTATCGGCAACAAACAGAAGGTAAAAGGCCTTCTCAGAACCATCATCTCTTGGCAGCAAGGCAGGCTGCGGCGCTTTAACTTCTTAACGGAAGCTTCCGTAAATCTGGCGGAAGATCCGGAATTGATGACCCTGATGGTGCAGGCCGGGTTCAACAAGGTGTTTCTCGGCTTGGAGACGCCCGTTGAAGAAGGTTTAAAGGAATGCGGCAAGGCGCAGAATCTCAAAGGCAACCTCTCCGAATCGGTCGCAACGATACAAAGGCACGGCCTGGCCGTCATGGGAGGGTTCATAATCGGATTCGACAGCGACCCGCCTGACGTTTTCCAGAGGCAGGTAAACTTCATCCAAAAAAACGGAATCGTGACCGCCATGGTCGGGTTGCTTACAGCAATCCCGGGAACTCGGCTTTATTCGCGCCTGGAGGGCGAAGGAAGAATGCTCTTCAAATCTTCGGGCGATAACACGGACGCGAGCGGATCTCTGAACTTCATCACCAGGATGGACCGGGAAAAAATAATCGAACCGCTGGGTCATGAACAGCGTTTATTCTCCGGAAATGTATTATAATCGGATGCTTGCATTTCTTCGGGCCTACCGCCCCTTGACCAAGACTTACCTCGCAAGAAATGACCTGCTGACCCTTGTCCGCTCACTCTGGTACCTGGGGATTGTCGACCATAAGTCCAGAAACTATTACTGGAAGATCATGAGGAAGAGTATTTCCCATTACCAGGGCGCTTTCAGTGAAGTAGTCACCATGGCCATATACGGCTATCACTTTCGCAAGCTTTTCTGGTCCCCTAAACTTCCGATAAAATTGGAAGAATGGCTGAGCGGGGTGACCTTACCGCGCATCGTTTCAGGGTCTGCTCCGGAAAAGTTAAGGGTTTGAAGGCATCCCGCGCCCGCCCGACGCGTCCGATAGACACGCGATGCGGTCGCCTTCCGCGCTCCGCGATGTGAAGCTGTTTAAGTGATATATGTAAGTCCATCATACGAGGGCTAAGGGAACAATTCCTACTGTTGGACGCTACGCTATTCCGAGTTTGATCGAAAGTCCGCCCCCACGTGTTCGAACAGCGAAGAACCAATAAGGTAATTACCTGTCAGGCATACAGACAAAAGGGGACCCTCCAGGACGGTGGTTCCCTTTTTGATTTTGGCGGCAAAGAGCAGGCTCGTTTAGAAGTTTTTCGGGACTCCAAGAGCAACTTCACCCAGCACTTTGTCCACATCCAGGATTATTTTAATACCGCTGGTTGTTTTGGCCATCCCGAGCNNCTCTGAAACCGAATCTACAACAAGACCTATCAAGACCGGTCTCCCGTTCCGTGAGAGGTCAAGGACGATTATGCAACTGCGATCCGTGTATTCGGAACCCTGGATACCCAGTTTAGTGCGCAGGTCCGCCACGGGAACAATTTTGCCTCGAAGATTTATAACGCCTTTCACGAATGGAGGGGCCTGGGGCATGGGAGTAATCGACATTACCTCTATGATTTCCTTCACCTTCATTATTGAAATCCCATAACCCTCTTTGGCTAGCGAAAAGGTCAGATATTTACCGGTTTTGCGCTCGCAATTCAACCGCAGCAGCTCCTTCTGCTTCTCTTCGGTAACGTCCATGATAATGCCGGTAACGAATTCGATCTGGCCATCCTCCTCGCAGACAATCTGGCCCCACTCTCTGATCCAGAGGATATCGCCGTTTCTGGCCCGGACCCTGTACTCCCTCATATAGGTCTTGTCGCCCTTGAGCGCCTGTTTGAAGACTTGCTTTATATGCGCCTGGTCTTCTTCTATAACCAAATCCGTCCATATAACGGTTTTTGAATTAAAATCGTGCCTGCTATAGCCTATCAGGCCCTCGATCTGGTCTCCTAAAAAGTCACTGGTGCCATCTCTGTAGCCTTTAAAAGCTGCGTTCCAAACTTTGGTTGTTTTCCCTGACTCCGCAACTGCCTGTTTTTCCATTGTCCCAAGTCTCCCTGCTTGCGTTGCACCATCGTGATACATCGATTTCCTCACATATATTTGTTCGGCAAGTAATGCTGAAATCTTTAATCTTAAGAGCTTAATATCCGGTTTCCGCATCGCTGATTCATGGGCAACAACCAACTTGCCGGTCCTTCCATTATCGTTTACTATTACCGGCAGACTTTTGTGCATTCGGATGTTGTTTCCGATCTGCGCACTATTGCCGCCCGGATTCCCAATCATAGATTGGCCTTGGTTCGCCTTGGGGCGCGGTCTGTTTTTGTCTTTGTCCTGTTTGGAGGATAAGACCGATGGCTGACTCAGAACAAAAAGACAAATCTTTTGCCATTCTCATGATTGACGACGACGAGGAAGATTTTATGCTCGTTAATGAGGCCCTCAAATCAAAGGGGATTAAAGTGGACCTCTACTGGGCCCAAGATGGCGATGAAGCGATGAATTTCCTGTTCCATAGGGGCGAATATGCGAATGTTCCAACTCCGAATTTGATTCTGCTGGATTTAAACATGCCAGGAAAAGATGGCTTCGAGGTGCTCAGGGACCTGAAAGCGAACGCGGGGCTTCGAAAAATTCCCGTCGTAATACTTACCTCTTCCAGGGACCAAAGAAACGTCTCGCACGGATATAACATCGGAGCTAGCTCGTTTATGTTGAAGCCCTTGTCCTTTGACGAGATGGCCAATGCGATGCAGTCTCTGTGCGAATACTGGTTCGCTTTGGTCCAACTGCCCAAAAGCCCTTCCGGCCGCGCTCGCAAGGCGGTAAGAAAAGCTCCGGCCGCGCCGGATTCACCAGGTTTTGAACCACTTCAGTAAAATTTTCTCTCTGACTTCACGCCCCGCGTGGCGGGAGGCCTGCTCCTTTGCTGTGACCCTTTCACTATCTTGGTTTTTCCGCATCGCCCTATCTCGTGTCGCCCATCACCGCATATCTTTGTCAGCGGCCTCTTTGGGCATGCACTCGGGATCGTGGGGCAGGCTGCCCCGACTGGAGCGCAGGAAGGCGGTCGGGGTCAGGTGCAGGAAATTTGAAACGCGTGCGGTGTAGATATCGGCATAGCGCTCGATCTGTCTTGCCAGATGGCTCTTGTCTATGCCGGTTCGCATGAGCAACCCCCAATTCCTGTTGAGAAGCTGCCCGGAAGCCTGTGCGATTGGGGCGATCCTGGAATCGATTTGCACTATCCTGCCATGCAGCTCTGACATTTGCCGATGGAGGTCCCTGATTTTCAAGTTCTCACGCGGCCCATATCCGTGCTGAATACGCTGAGCGGCCAGCCGGAGCGAGCAGTATTGGGCCTCCAAGCGCTCCTTGGTCTCCATCAGCGCGCTCAGTTCCGCCTGTTTGGTCTGAAATGCGTCAACCGCCGCGATCTCATCCTCAAGCTCTCGGACCACCAGGGCGGTTCGCCACCTCGAAATGCTCTTCGAAATATTTACGTCCGTAAATATGTGGTCCCCAACATACATAAGCTCTTCGCCGGAAAGACCCAGGCTTTCTTCAACGAGCGGGGCATTCGCACCGAGGTAGATGTGGCCCGGACTCAGAGGGCCTCGGTGCTCGCGAAGAAGGCCCTCGGCATTGACCACCTCGAAGGCCGGCATTGGGAGGGTGAAAAAATCGGGCTTTCTCGCCCCGATAATTATTATATCGAACAGGTCGCGCCACTTAAGGGATTTTGGCAGGAAAGGGTCGAACGCGAAACTCAGTATCGGTTGGACATAAGACCATTCGGAATTGGTTATAAGAAGCAACTTCTTGCCGGACTTTTTCTGGTCAAGAAGGGCCAGGGGGATTTCGTCGTCAGGTTCGACGAACTCAGCCGGGTTGGCGAGGATTTCGGCCTTGAGCCGTCCTTCCATGTGAGCCTCATCAGACGCACGTCTCACTCGCCTGAAGATCTCCTCGTAGCCAATGCAGCCGTGCAGTACCCCGGAATCAAGCAAATCAACAAGCTGCATGAAGATGCTTGCCTCAGAGATGGAGAAAAGTGTGTTCAGAAAATGCCACCGGGGCTCGCTGAGGTCCACGAGTGTGCGCTGATAGACCCTGCGCAGCTCTTCGAATTCGAGCGGTTTTGTCCCGTGGAATGATCGTTTTATGTAACCGAACCGGTTTGCCTTGACAATGTTACCCAGGTGCGTGTCGATCACAAGTCCGCGCATCGCAAGATCCGGGTCGAATTCCAGGGCTTCCAAACTCCATCCCGTCAGGCGGAGTCCCTCTTTTATATAGTTATAAGCGCGGTGCTCCCAGGACCTCATACGATAATGGACGAGCGTATAGTCCATATCGTATCCGATTGCGCGGATCGCGTTCAGATTGAGCGTTCGATTGCAGAAGATTCCGCGAATATTGAGATTGCAGTTCATTCACGATCCAATCGGTCAATAACCCGCTGCCGTCGTAAAATACGCAAAGGACGCTGGAAAAGAGCAATTGCAAGCGGTACAATTAACATTCGTGTTGTGAAGCAACGATATATCGAGCATTGCCGGATTGTCTTTACCTGGATTTATTCTAACCGGAAACCGGGACTAGATGAAGAATTCGTCTGAAAAAAAATACGTTTGTGTTCATGCACATTTCTATCAACCTCCCCGCGAAAATCCCTGGACCGAGGAAATCGAGCGTGAGGATTCCGCAGCCCCTTATCATGACTGGAACCAACGCATCAACCTCGAATGCTATCGGGCAAACACGGCGGCGCGCCTTGTCGATCACCAGAATCGAATTCTGGGGTTGATGAACAATTACAGGCATCTAAGCTTCAATTTCGGCCCCACCCTGATGTACTGGCTCGAGCGCCACGATCCCTGGGTTTACCAGGCTATTCTGGAAGCCGACCGTCAAAGCCTGGAGGCGTGCGGGAGTCACGGCAACGCCATAGCGCAGGTCTATAACCACATCATAATGCCTTTGGCAAATCAGCGCGACAAGCTCACCCAGATCCGATGGGGGATTCGCGATTTCGAGCACCGCTTCGGCAGGCGTCCCGAGGGGATGTGGCTGGCCGAAACGGCCGTTGACAGGGCCACGCTTTTGCTCCTGGCAGAGGCTGGAATAAAATTCACCATCCTGTCTCCCCAACAGGCGGCGCGGTGGCGTTTTCGCAAGGACGAGACTCAGTGGAGGGATGCCGCCGGCGGAACGATTCCCAGCGGACGCGCCTATCGTTATTCCTGCGGCGGGAGCAAACATATCAACATTTTTTTCTACGACTCCTCCCTTGCGCACGGTGTTGCTTTCGGCCGGTTACTCGATCACAGCTCCATGTTCCTCGAACAGATCGACAGGACATGGTCCTTGCGCGACCCCCTCAGAGGGGAACCCTGGCTGGTTAACGTAGCCACGGACGGAGAATCCTACGGGCATCATTTCAGATTCGGCGACATGGCTCTTGCCGCCGCTTTTGAGGAACTGAAGCGCAATAGCTCGGCTGAGATAGTCAATTATGGGTGGTTCTTGTCCCGGTTCCCGGTCGTCGCCGAGGTTGAAATACTCGAACGAACGGCGTGGAGCTGCGCTCATGGACTTGGGCGGTGGAGCAGCGACTGCGGCTGCCATCTTGCAGGCGGACCTGGCTGGACTCAAAAATGGAGAGCACCTCTGCGCAGAGCACTCGAATATGTTCGAGACAATCTGGCCGTTCATTTCGAAACTCAGATGGCCAACCTGTGCGCAGACCCTTGGGGCGCCAGGGACGAATATATCGATTTAATCCTGGACAGAAAGAATCACCTGGCCCCGTTTGTCGAAAAACACCTCAGGGGCGGGTCGCGCTCATCCAACGTCTCACGGTTCCTGGAGCTTTTGGAGATGCAGCGGTTTTCGCTTTTGATGTTCACCTCCTGCGGTTGGTTTTTCGATGAAATCAGCCAGCTTGAGTCGGTCCTGATTCTCAAGTACGCCGCCATGGCGATCCGGCTTGCCGAAAAGACGGGATCAACACCGCTTGACCCGGAGTTTCTCAGGTTGTTGGAGCTTGCGCCCAGCAACCTGCCCGAATACGGAAACGGCGCAAACGTTTTTCTCCGCGAGATCAAGCCCAAGGTGTTCGGCAGGGCAAAGGCGGCGGCAAATTACGCCATACAGTCTCTCGCCACGTCCGCTCAGCGAGAGTTCCGGATATGTGCATACAGCATCCTGCCCCAAAAGGAGGAGGATTTAGGGACGAGTCCGGTGAGGTGCCTCTACGGCTTGGTTTCCATTAAAGACGACAGAACACTGGACACAGAGGATTTTCTTTACGCGGTCACACATTTTGGCGGGCTGGATTTCCGATGTTCGGTGAAGCCCTATCTGAATGAGGGCGAGTATGAATCCGTTCTTGCCGCCCTACAGGATTCCATCGAAGAGCAAAATACGATCAAGATCGTGCGAGTGCTGGATGACAAATTCGGTACCGGTTATTTCGGACTCGAAGACGTTCTGAAGGACCTGAGGGCCTCGATTGCGTTGGACATAAGCCGCAAAACATTCGGCAGCTACGCAGATCTTCAGCGGAGCCTGTTCAATACATACAAGCCACTCCTCTTGTCACTCAGGCAATGGGGAATAGAAATTCCAGGCGATCTTCGGGTTTCAATCCAGCGGGTCCTTAGCGAAGAGGTGGAAAGCCTGGTGCAAAACATCCTGATGCATGACGCTGAGCACGTCTCTACGGATGCGCCATGGGATTCTGCCGACTTTTTTTTCCGCGTGCACATGGCCAGGCTCAACTCCCTTCAGGAAGAGGCAAAATCATGGGGCGTTTCGCTCAATCTGGTGGAAATTTCCGAAAGGCTGGGGTTGTTCATGGTGAGGATCTTGTCCAGGCTGACCCGAATCTTCGACGAGGCAGATGCGGGGCGATTTTTCCGGCTGCTTACGCTTTGCCGCGCATTGGCGATCTGGCCGAAGACCTGGAAGCTGCAGACGCTCTTTTTCCAGTTTGTAACCAAAGGAGTTGAAAACCCGACGCTCTTAACAAAAATTGTCCGGATTGAAGATTTTGTAGATGAACTCGACGGAATGCTCAATTGCCGGTTTTCGCGAATTTTGCGCCGCAGCTCCCTGCCGCTTACCCGCGCGGCACATCTGAGCTGAAGGAAGGGTGAAGGGTGTGTTTTTCCCTTTTTCTCTCTTCTACCTTGATTCTTTCAACGGTATTGAATATCGCCCCCGAACCATATTAGTATTACGGATAGTTCGAGATATACTTGGAATCCAACTCATCAGGAGCTGAATAATGTGTGAAGCAAATGCTTACTTGTTAAAGGAAGGGAAAGAGCAACTCATCATGGAAGCGGTTGACAAAGTCGAAAACGAGGGGGACCATATCAAGATCGAAAATATCTTCGGTGAGCAAAAAATGGTCCAAGGGCGAATTCTCAGCATGTCCCTCGTGAATCACAGGATAGTGATCGAAGCTTAGAGCGCCTCACCTCCTTGATGGGCAAAATGTGCGAGGTCCGTGCAGGGCCTTTATTTTTCTTCCTGCGGGGCGCTTGGAGTTTTTCGAAAACAGTACCAGTCTATCTGCCTGCAAATGCCCCGAATCAGGTGCACATCACGCCCGCGGAGCTGCATTCTGCTGAAAAACCGCCTGATGCTCTTCATCCAGTAATCGGGATTTTCACGGTTTATGAAATTTATCTTCGTCAGCGTATCCTTGAGCTGCACGTACATGGCTTCGAGTTCGCCGCGGGTTGCAAGGCGCGGAGTAAACCCCTCCTTTTTTTCGGATGTGGCGGTGAAAACCTCATAAACCATTATCATGACGGCCTGCGCCAGGTTTATGGAAGAAAATTCGGCTGTCGGTATGGTAACCAGAGCATCGCAGTACCTGATATGTTCATTGGCCAGTCCGCTTGCCTCGGGGCCGAAAACCAGCGCGACATGGTTTTTCCGGCTGATGGGTATAAGTTCCATGGCAAGTTGCCGGGGATTTTTCACGAACTGGCGCTGGGAGCCAGTTCGGGCGGTACTTCCAACCACGTACTGAAATGTTTTAAGCGCATCTTCGAGCCGGCCGTGGACCTCGATGCCCAAAACGAGGTCTTCTGCATGGTGAGTGGCCATCCTTAAAATTCGCGTAAGATCGCAGTCAGCCGGATTTACGAGCAGGAATCGCGAGATTCCCATATTCTTGGCCGCCCGAACCGCTGCGCCTATGTTTTCCGGATAATGAGGCTCGTTGAGCACAACGGCTATATGTTCGAGGTCGATTTTCATTCCGGACTATTACGAATGAGAAGTTTTTGAGGAAACCAGGCCATAATCGATTGAGGCCCGCTTCATCCAATTCAGAAACGGGCCATACTGTCAGTTATCCTTACTCAGCCTTGCGCCCTTCGTCAGTCCTCCACCTAATCTTCTTCCATGCGCATAAGCTTTTTTGCCATCTTCTTTTTGGACTCAAAGTCGGTGAGGTAGGAAATCATTACGCGCTGAGTCTGAGGGGCCCCCGCTCCATGCCAGGTACCCGGACCGTGCAGGCCGGCGGTCCAATGCTGGAGGAATTTTGCCACCCTGAACCGCTTGTCCGCAGGTGCTGCGCTCTGAAAGAATTTCTTGAGCAAAGGCCCGACCTCGGGGTGATCGAGGTCTTTTAGCCGTGGCATTGTCACAACCAGGCCGCCGCCGATATCGCCGGCAAGCTTCATGATTTCCCAGAATCCGTGGGCTATGCTCAGCTTGGCTACGTTGCCGAAGAGGTCGTCGGGCATGAAAACGCCCGAGCCTTCCGGCTCCTCCCTGCCTTTCACCGCCGCTGCTATCGCGCACGCGTGGGAGGTTTCGCTCAACCGCACCATTTCGATCAGCTTATCTTGGATGTGAGGTATCTTCTCAACGCCGCTGAATTCGGCTGCTAAGAGCGTCGCGCCTATGATGAGGTCGGCGAACCCCACCTTGCAGGCCCCTCCGCAGTTCATGCGGTGTGTTTTGGCGAATCTGGAGATCAGCCTTCCGCAGTACTTCGTTTCGCCGTAAAGAAAAACCCTGTCCCAGGGGATGAAAACATTGTCGAAAACCATGGTAGAGGTCTCTCTCTGGCCGAATACGGGGTTTCCAAGCTCCGATTCGTCTTCGGG
>OMSV01000012.1 GCA_900290385.1 Syntrophobacter sp. SbD2
ATGTTTGACAAACTGAAGTCTGTAACGGGCTGGGACCTGCGCGCAGGGGGGGGCAATGGAGGCGAGCGACATCGTTGAGAAACTATCCCGGCTAATTCTGAAATGGATCAGGCTCGCCTGGGCATGGGTAATGAAGTTTGTGAAAATCAGGATTGAAAAATTCAGGCTTCGCAAAGCCCAAAGCAACCTCTATCAAAGAAAATCGCGACTTGGCGCTGAGTTCTATTCGCTTCACAGGCAAGGCGAAAAGGAATTTTTAAAATCGCTCGTTGTCCTCCAGCAATTGAAAATCGTTGAAGAAGCCGAATCACGGGTATTCGCCGTCCACGACCGCATCGAGGCCATTGAAAAGGAATATCGCGGCAGGAAAGAGGCCATCAGGGGAGGTTCGGCCAATAGAAGGTCCGTTTTCTGAGGGCATTATCAACCCTGTGCGCAGTCAGAGGGGTCTCCCTGTATTTTGTCCAGCGCGTGAGGCAGAGCAGGGAAGATCGTTTCCAGGTTTTCGATAGCGCCTTTCGGGCTTCCCGGAAGGTTGACGATGAGAGTTTTGCCGCGGATGCCTGCGACCGCCCTGGAGATCATAGCATGAGGGGTCTTTTGCAGGCTGGCGGCCCGCATGGCCTCGGCCAATCCGGGAACCGCCCTTTCGATAACCGAAAAAGTAGCCTCGGGAGTAACGTCGCGCGGCGCAACCCCGGTGCCGCCGGTTGTAAGAATAAGGGCAGCTTTTTCAACGTCCGACAGATCGGTAAGAACCTTTCGGATCACTTCGTATTCGTCGGGAATAACGGTCTTAGAACATACTTCAAACCCCTCGGCGACAAGCCTGTCCACCAGGATCTGCCCGGATCGGTCCTCACGCTCCCCACGCGCTCCCCGGTCGCTGATAGTCACAATTGCAGTTTTTCTTGAAAACATAACCTTTAGGCTTATTTTTCCTCTTTTTCCTTTTTGGCTAGCTCGATTATTTTCTCCTGAAGCGGTCCAGGGACTTCTTCATAGTGGGAGAACTTCATGGTGAACATACCGCGGCCCGCTGTCATCGAGCGCAGATCGGGCGCGTATTTGAGTACTTCAGCAAGAGGCGTATGGGCCTTTACGGTCTGTTTGTTTCCTTTGCTTTCCATGCCGAGCACTCGGCCCCGGCGCGAATTGAGATCGCCGATGACATCGCCCATTGCATCGTCGGGCACAGTGATTTCCAGTTCCATAATGGGTTCCAGCAGGGTGGGTTTGGCATCCGCCATGGCTTTCTTGAAAGCCATTGACCCGGCGATTTTGAAGGCCATTTCAGATGAATCTACCGTATGATATGAGCCGTCAACCAGGTCAACCTTGAAATCGACGACAGGATACCCGGCCAGTGTGCCTTCGTGGAGGGCTTCAGCGATTCCCTTTTCTACCGCCGGAATGTACTGCCTCGGTATCACCCCGCCGACGATCTTGTCATAGAACTGGAACCCCTCGCCTCTTGGCAGCGCTTCCATTTCGATCGTGCAGTCTCCGTACTGGCCGCGCCCGCCGGATTGCTTCTTGTATTTGTGCTGGATACGTACCTTGCCCTTGATCGTCTCTTTATATGCGACCTTGGGCAGCTTAAGGTTCACTTCAACTCCGAACTTGCGTCTGAGCTTGTCAACTATGGCCTCTATATGGATTTCGCCCATTCCTGAAAGGATCATCTCCCGGGTTTCGTCGTTCCTCTCGAGCTTAAGCGTCAGATCTTCTTCCATGAGCCGGGAAAGCGAGGAGAAAATCTTTTCCTCGTCCCCTTTGCTCTTGGGTTCAACTGCCAGCGAGTAAATGGCGGGGGGAAGTTCTACGGATGGAAAGATGATCGGGTCGCGCTCAGAGCAGAGTGTATCCTGTGTCACTGTCTCTTTGAGTTTGGCGACGGCAACGATGTCTCCGGGGCCGGCCGTCTGGATGGGTTCCTGGCTTTTGCCCTTGAGCCTGAGAAGCTGCCCAAATCGTTCCTTTACACCTTTGTTGGCGTTGAGAACTGTAGAATCGGGGGAAAGGGTCCCGGAAAATATGCGCAAAATGGAAAGCCTGCCGGCATACGGGTCGCTCACAGTCTTGATTACAACGGAGCTGAAAGGGGCTTCGGTATCCGGATCTCTTGTCAACTCCGCATCGCCCTTCACGGGGCGGCCTTTGACCGGGCCGGTGTCGAGTGGAGAGGGCAGGCACTCAGCAATCATATCAAGCAAAGGCTGAACGCCTACATTCCCGGTGCCGGAGCCGCAAGTGATAGGAATGAGTTTGCCGCCTATCACCGAAGCCCGCAGGGCGCCTTTTATCTCCTCCGGAGATAGTTCGCCGGTGTCGAGGTATTTTTCCAGAAGCTCATCACTTGACTCGGCCACATGCTCGACAATGGCTTCCCTGTATCGGGCGGCCAGCTCAGCAAGCTCGGCCGGCATTTCTTTTGTGTCGAATTTTCCGCTGTCGCCCTGTCCGTATACATATGCTTTGCCGCTCAGAATATCGACAACCCCCTTGAAGGTCTCAGCCGCGCCAATCGGGACCTGAAGCGGGACACAGGCTTTGCCGAAATTGTCTTGAATTCTCTGAACCGTTTTGTCGAAATCTGCCCGCTCGCGGTCCATCTTGCTGATGAAGACCATCCTTGGCAAGCCGTGTTCACCGGCAAATTCCCACACTTTCTCGGTCTGAACACGGACGCCGTCAACCGCGTCAGCGAGCACTAAGACTGAGTCGCCGCCCTGCATCGAAGTTTTTGTCTCAGCAATGAAATTGAAGTCGCCCGGCGTATCAATCAGCGTGAATGGTAGCTTTTTCCAGGTAAAAGAATAGATCGAACTACTGATGGTAGTCTTGCGTTTGATCTCTTCAGGCTCAAAATCCAGAATCGAGCTGTTCTCGTCCACTTTACCCAGCCGGGTCGTGGCGCCCGCATCGAAAAGCATGGCTTCAGCCAGGGAGGTCTTGCCGGCCCCACCATGCGAGATGATTGCGAAAGTACGAACATTTGCTACGTCCTCTTTCATGTTGAATCCTTTCTGCTCAAATTGAACCCTGGGAACTGAAGGCTTTCCCCGGCACTAAGTGCATTGGTGAATCACTTCGGGCGTCTGTTAAAGAAATCGCAACAGGATCCCTTCCGGAGTGGAAACGGGAGAGCCGTATGAACAGAGTTCAAAAGAGTTTTAATTATTTCAATNNAATTTTTTCACAGTCTGTGCTAACTGAGCCTTTAATTGAGCGATTCTTCGCAGGGATAAGCTCAGCGGGATTCAGGAGTTGAGAAATTAATCCCCAATTACCCCAAATTGCTTAATGCGTCTTAATTTTAGAAGGACAATCCGGGATGGACAGTCTTACCTGGAGCTACGCCCAGACGCTTTTCCTCCAATACCTGCGCCACGAGCGAAATCTTAGCGAGGAGACGCTCAGGGCTTACGCAAGCGATCTGCGCCAATTCGGCGGATATGTGTCCGCTCTTGTCGGGTCCTCTGCTGTAGAACTGAAGTTGATTGGCCCGGAAATCGTCCGGGGATACCTTGCATCGGTTCACGGGTCGCTTGAAAAAACAAGCCGTGCCCGTAAACTATCTGCCTTACGCTCCTTTTACAGTTATCTGAACAGCGCCGGCATCTTCACTGAGAATCCTGCCGATCTGGTTGCCCATCCCAGGATAAAGCAAAAAATGCCTTCCTTCCTCCAGGTGGATTCTGTCTTTCACTTTCTTGATACGCTGTCTCGCGCCTCGCTCCGGCAGGGGAGTTCCTGGAGAAAGGCCCGCAACTGGGCCATGTTCGAATTGCTCTACTCGACGGGTATCCGCGTGAGCGAACTGATAAAGCTGAATCTTGACGGGGTGGCTTTTGCCGAGACCCTTATCCGCGTGAGCGGCAAAGGCCGCAAGGAGCGTATAGTCCCGATCGGAACGAAAGCGCTTGATGCCCTTAAGCATTACCTTGGGGCCCTGGAGTTTCAGTTCCCGAAGGCGAGGGCGTCTTCGCAGGCCCTTTTTCTCAATTCGAGGGGAGGAAGACTTACGGCGCGATCCGTCGACAGAATACTCAAGGCGGAGATGATTGCATGCGGGCTGTGGCAACGCTTGAGTCCGCACGGGCTAAGGCACACGTTCGCCACCCATCTTCTGAATGCGGGCGCCGACCTTAGGGCCATTCAGGAGATGCTCGGACACGAAAGTTTGTCGACAACCCAGAGATATACCCATGTTAATATTGATCAGCTAATGAAGGTCTATGACGCCTCACATCCGAGGAGCAGAAAAAAATAAGGCTTGGCGACGTGATTATATTAGGAGAAAAGATAAAACCTATGCCTAATTCTATCGTGCGCAGCACAACCGTAATCGTCGTACGGAAAGGCGATCTGGTAGTAATGGCTGGAGACGGGCAGGTCACGATGGGTGATACCATCGTAAAGCAGCAGGCCAAAAAGATCCGCAGGCTCTACCATGACAAGATCCTTACCGGTTTTGCGGGCTCGACCGCCGATGCGTTTACGCTGTTCGAGAGGCTGGAAGCCAAGCTCGAGCAGTACAACGGCAATCTTAAGCGCGCAGCGGTTGAACTTGCGAAGGATTGGCGAATGGACCGCGCGCTGCGCAGGTTGGAAGCGCTGCTTCTTGCTGCCGACGCGAAGGATTCTTTCATTCTGAGCGGGACCGGAGATGTCATCGAACCGGACGACGGGTTTGCGGCGGTTGGTTCCGGAGCGCCCTACGCGCTTGCGGCCGCCCGTGCGCTGGACCGGCATACGGACCTTTCGGCCCGCAAAATCGCCGAGGAGGCCATGAATATTGCCGCGTCGATCTGCGTCTACACGAACAGGGAATTCATGATCGAGGAGCTGTGATTGATGCAACAGACCCTTACACCGGCTGAAATCGTAGGCGAGCTGGACAAATATATAATCGGCCAGAAAGACGCCAAGCGCATGGTTGCCATAGCACTGCGCAACAGGTGGAGAAGGCAGCAGGTGCCGGAGAATCTGCGCGATGAAATAGCGCCGAAGAACATTATCATGATCGGACCTACAGGCGTGGGCAAAACCGAGATTGCGCGCCGTCTGGCCCGGTTAGCCCAGTCGCCCTTCCTCAAGATTGAAGCCAGCAAGTTTACCGAGGTCGGCTACGTTGGCCGCGACGTGGAATCCATGGTCCGCGACCTGACCGAACTTGCAGTCAGCATGGTCCGCAACGAAGAGATGGAAGAGGTAAAAATAAAGGCTGAAGAAATTGCGGAGGGAAAACTGCTCGATATTTTGCTGCCTCCCAAGAAAACGTCCCCAGAGGTACGGGAGCACCCGTTCCCGGTCGAGGCCAATGCGCTGCTGGTCGCCAAGGAGGAGGCCGAACAGGCCGATTCGACCAGGGAGAAGCTCAGGAAACTACTCCGCAAAGGGGCCCTCGACGACCGCTACGTCGAGCTGGACGTGCCCGACCGCAACTTCCCGATGGTCGAAATCTTTGCAGGGGCCGGCATGGAGGAAATGGACTTCAACCTCAGAGAAATGCTCGGTGGCATGCTTCCCAGACGCACCAAGCGCAGGAAGGTTAAAATCCCCGAAGCGCGTGAAATCCTGATAACCGAGGAATCCCAGCGCCTGATAGACATGGATCGCGTGATAAAGTCGGCAACCGAGCGTGTGGAACACTCAGGGATCATCTTTTTGGACGAGATCGACAAGATTGCCGGGAGGGAAAGTGGCGGCAGAGGTCCGGACGTATCGCGCGAGGGTGTTCAACGCGACCTGCTGCCGATAGTAGAAGGCTCAACCGTTACCACCAAGTACGGGATGGTGAAGACCGACCACATACTCTTTATTGCCTCGGGCGCCTTTCACATCGCAAAACCTTCCGACCTCATTCCGGAACTTCAGGGGCGCTTCCCCATCCGGGTGGAGCTT
>OMSV01000036.1:0-9836 GCA_900290385.1 Syntrophobacter sp. SbD2
GCTCGAAAAGCGCTTTAATGGCGTGCCCGTCGTTGACAGCAACGGCGATCTGGTTGGCCTGATCTGCCAGAGCGATCTGATCGCTGAGCAAAAGAAGCTCCCGATTCCTTCGGTTTTCACAATCCTGGATGCTTTTATCCCGATTTATCGGCCGGGCAAAATAGCAAAAGAAATGCAAAAAATCGCGGCAATAAAGGCCTCTGACGCTATGACGCCCAACCCGGTGACAGTGGGTCCTGAAGAGGGCATAGATGAAATAGCCTCTATAATGGTCAACAAGAGTATTCATACGATTCCTGTTTTGGAAGGCGGGAAACTGGTGGGAATCATCGGCAAAGCAGATATTCTGAGGACCCTGGTGTTTTCCTCCAAACAGGGCTGATTTGCCGCCAGTTAAACGACAATACATCCTGAATAATGCGTCAAGTTAACCGCCAACTGGAGCCGTGTCTCATTGCCAAGCCGGATTCCATGCGAAAAAGCTCCTGAAATGCCGAACGCGCATAAATCATACGGTATCGAATCAATACCGGCAGGAAAAAATGGCGATCAGGTTGATTTGGGGAAGCGGGGAGGGTGAAGAGTGAAGGGTCAGGCGGGAAGTATCGAAGTATTTACTATTTATGCAGGGCTCTTTCATCCCTTACTCCATGTCGGTTCATCCAACCATTTTCGGCCCGGCCCCCTTGTATAAAATATGATTGCTAAGGGGAACCTCCTGCAGTTGGAGTACGTGTCCACACAAAGCATTGAAAGCTTCTTTGCCCAAACCAGTACTGCACGGAAAAAGGATATCTACGCCATGCAGGATCCAATCTGGTCAAGAGTGGAGGCAATACCGGCCTGGAACTGACTACGAGGTCAGGAGGGCCGGACGTTCGGTCAAGCTCTGCGCGTTGCAGAGGGTGACCATCCTCATCTAGCAGGCCCAGCTTTAAATCACTGCGCCCGCGTGCGCCGAGGTGCCACGCAAAGTGGATGCCTTCTTCCGGATCAAGGACCTGGTCCCGCCCACCAAGGCGCGCAGTCTTATCATGGGCACCAGGCATATCATGCCTGCCAACCCAGTCAATGCGAGCACCCGTTGGAGCTTCTCGTTCGATCCATTCCAGTGCCTGCCAGAGGAGTCTGGCACGCGCAGCGAATTTTTGCTGTTTACCAATATTGGCCACGCCTACAGCAACCAAGCCGCAGACCAATGCCACTATAGCGACTCGTCTCCAGGCGGATCGCGGACATGAGAAGAGTTGGCTTAATAGGACCCCGATAACAATGTCCAATCCCCAGACTGCAGGAATAGTGTACCTCCCGCAAAAAGCATCCATCGGCAGATATACTCCAACACCCGCGACCAGCAGCAGTCCAGCTGCAGTCAACGCAAGTGCATAGGAGCGCCACGGCAAACTCCCATAGACCGAGTTACTTGATTTTGGTGCAAATCCTTGGGCATTGCTCCTCTGGCTTAAGGCTAGAGTAATGATTGTTAAAAAAAGGCCGATTCCAAAGAAATCAAGGCTGATCGCACCTTTAAGCCCGCTGATGATGCGTGCCAGTTGACCAAGCGTGGGGACACCTGGCTGGTACTGGCCCGGGTGCCAGTTGAGTTTGAACCAGGCTAAGTGAGCTAACGGCAGAAGCAAAGTCAAGGCCAAAACGCAGGCACGTCCACCATGCTTGCGCCATGCCTGTCGCCAATCATTATCGTTGGCCGCTATTCTTAAGAAAACTTGGGCCGGAATTGCTGCCATAAAGGTGTTCTTGCAACCCAGAGCCACAATCATGCAAATTACCCCCGCCAGATCCCACAGCCCGGATTTCTTCGACCGAGCGGCTCGAATAGCACATACCAGGGATAGGAGGGCGTAAGGCATTGCGACCCCTTCGCTAAGGGTCAGACTGGTCCATATCTCGTTGCGGAAAGGGTTCCACATCGCTGCGCTGACTGCCAGAAGGCTTGCAACCGGGTGGATCCCGAGCTCAAGCATAAACCACAAAAATGCGCTGCAAGCGATCCCACACCACACCAGTCTAGCCGACCGCCACAGGATTGAGTTGCCAACGAATAGCTCGGCTGCAGTCTCCCAATGTAGCCACAAGGTGGGGCGAAATGGTCCAAGGTCCTGATAATTCGCGACGATTTTCTGCCAAACAAGATGCAGACGCTGGTCAAGAGGCATCGCTGGTGCAGGATAAACCAGGTTGCCATCATCGATAAAATCAAATGGCGTGGTGAGCGATGGTAGATAGAGAAGCGATATAAGCAGGGCGCCGACAACGATCCACTGCCAGGAGGCACGAGATTGGACTAGTTTCAAAAGAAATGGCTGACGTATATGAAGGTCTTCGGAGCGAGTAATCCCGCCTCCGTCTACCTTTGAACATCGCTCATCCCGAGCACCCACTATCCCTCCTTGCTTACACAGGTAGGATATTTCCGAAATGATGCATCAACTTCTCTGCTCGGCATCTAAACTGCATATTGGGATCGGATTTTTGCCTGAAAAACCTCCGCTGCACTCCTGAAGCCCCCAAGACCATACGATCTCGCAATAGAATATGCAAATGAAACGTCAATGGGACTGGTTTTTGCAATTTTAGGACACACCTCCTCTCCGTAGTTGGTGGATTCGTTCTGCCGCCCCACCGGGCAGGCCGGGCGTCAGGCGAATAAGATACGATAGTAACGGGCAAGGATGTTGAAACGCTGATCCATTTATCTCATGAAGAGAAAACCTGTATCGGACGCGATCTTTGCGCCCTGAAAATCAATTCTGATGAAGCGGTCAAATTCGGGCCTGATAGCCCCTTTCTGTTTGTCACTAACCGCGCGCATGAAGCTTTCCTCCCTCTGACGAATTTGCGACATAATATCAGATAGTTGGGACAAACGCAGTATAATTCTCAGGCATGTTCACGCATAATCCAGGTACATGTGTCAACCTATTGTTTTTTACCCGGCCATTTCTTGAGGGATGTCCCAAAGTAGAAGCTGTAGTGGCGACGCCCTTCTGCTCCCCATGATGTCTCGCCAAGGCGCCCGACTGCCTGGAAATAACCGGAGATTGCATCAGCAGGCAGGGAATCGGTTCCCTGGACAACGATTAAAGCGTCCCAGCCAATTTTTGGACCGTCCCATATATCGTACTGACACTTGGGTTCACCTCCGGGAACACGCCAGGCGTAGACCCCTGGCTGCCCGGGCACATAGAAGGCAAGTTCTGAGGCAAGCTGGCGATCGAAAGTCATTATGAAGGTGCTCTGAGGGCGAGGTACTTCCCCCAGTGCTCTGCCTGTTTCAACGCCGAGCTGCTGCCAGCCCTGAAGCCGGGCGATCAGCCTGTCCACTGAGGAGATATGCGTGGCGCCGGCCCAAAAAGGAAGAGCATAGGCGAGCAGCGCCATAACAGCCCCGACCATGACCCCTTTTTTAAAGTAAGGTCTCCAGGAATCCAGTCTCGGACCAGCCGAGATGTTGCCACAGCCCCAGGCCGACAGAAGGATCATTCCGGCCGGATATACCATGGCCGGCCAGTTGGGTTGAATTCTCTGCCGCAAACTCAGGACTGCGACACCGAGCAAAGGCACGAAACTAAAGCACAGCAGATATAGCACACGTCGATCCCTGGACTTGAAATTGAAGAGCAGCAAGGCAGAGAGCAGGGCAAACAGGACCCAGGTCACAGGCGAAACGATCCCGATCTGTCCCGCTATGAATTCAGTTGAAGTAGCTATGAAATTGTGCGGGCTTGCGTCAAAGTGAGTGGCGGTATGATAAAACGTGACCCAGCCGTGAAAAGCGTTCCACAGGATGGGTGGAATCAAGGCAGCTAACCCCAGGAGCGAAAACAAGTAGGGCCGCCGGGATTTCAGGAGGTATCTATCATCTCTGCTCATCGCCGCAAACACAAATATGAGGACAATAAACCCGAACATCACCTGTTTGGTTAGCAGTCCAAGACCAATGGCCGCCGCAAGTGCGTACCACTCCCAGGAACTGCCTTCCTTCTTTTCGAGTACTGCCCAGAACATGTACAGTCCAAGAGACCAGAAGCAAATCAGGGGTGCATCGATGGTCGTGATGTAGCCCAGAGCGGACGCGCCGGGTGAGGCCAATGACGCCGCAACCGCCCAGAAAGCCGTACGTGAGTCATACATGCGTCTTGCAATCAGGAAAAGCAGCAGTGCTGAAATTGTTCCCAGCAGCACTGCTGGCAGCCGTACAACCGCCGTGCTGGAACCGATGCTCCGGCAGAAAAGGGCGATGATCCAGGCCAGCATGGGGGGTTTGCTGAAATAACCCCAGTCCAGTTGGCGAGACCAGTTCCAGTAGTAGGCTTCATCACCGGCGAGGTCCAATGGGACCGCAAGGAGATAAGCTAGACGAAATAACGTGGTAAGAGTGAGCAGGAGGAAAAAACGCTTGTTCCAGTCCACAAGGGTGCACTGTCCGGGCATCGATTGAATGCTGCAATTAGTGCTGACGCCCGGCAAAACCGGGACGGAAGATTTCATCGGCATGAAAAGATCGCGCTTCCCAAATTCAGCGTGGTCCGGGCTGATATTGGCCCCCGCCACGTTGCTCGATGCGGCCCTTGCGCCGCGCCCGCATTAAATGGGTCACCCAATGAAACGTTGAACATCCAACAGCGGCTGCCCCGATTGCAACCGAGATGAGGCCGATACGGAGCGGAAATGATGTGACGCTTTCAGTTCCTTGTCTAATGAGCGAAAGAGCGGCAAAAATCAGACTCAGGCCAGTAGCCCCGACAAGCCAAGCAAACAGGATACCTCCCGGACGGGGGTCAATCCTGTGTAGGAACGCCCAGAGGACAAAGACAGCCCAGACCCAGATCCACCATGATATGACTCGAACGGTCGAGAGCTCCATGGCATATCTTAAGGACTCGGCAATTGGAGAGAAAATCGCGCGAACAGGTGAGGGTTCACCAATGTACCCGGCCACCACTGGAATGATATCCGTGTCGTGTTCCCTCAGTTTGCGAACTGCGAGGCTTGCCCTTTGAGAAGGCGAAAGAGCCGATGCCCCCGGCGCCTTCATGACTGTCCATGTTCTCGCCATTCCAGTCCAGCCATGCCAGTCCGTGGAAGCCACAAGGACGAGTCCGCGGGAACGGCAGGTATCAAGGACCTTTTGCCGAAGGTGCGGCGGCAGGTCCGGGTGGCCGGAATTGGCTATCTCAAATCCGTCCACGCCATCATCGGCCAGCAGGGTAATGTCGTCAGTCGTTAGTCTCTTCAAGGTGACAACAATGACTGCCCCTCCGCAACCCTCATGGATCTTTTTGGAAAACTCCGATGTAAGATCCGGCGAGTCCGTCATTCCCATCTTCAGTTGAAAGGGGGGGGCCTTGCAATCACAAATGCCCAGAGCCATCGCTCTCTGGCCTGTATGGACCTCGACACCGGAGATGAATCCCTGCAGCCGTTCGAGTGGTGAATCTGCCTTCGCTTTAAGTTCATGCGCAAAGAGCTCGTCATGGTCGGTGAGCGCCACCACGTTATAACCGCAGGATGCATGCCACTCGAGGTTCGTTAGCGTAGAGACCAGGCCGTCGTGAGATTTTGTGGTGTGGCTGTGAAGATCGGCCACAAGCAGGTCGGGGTCGTCCACAACCAGCCGCCAGGCTGGAATGCGCGCCACCACGAATAATAAGATGATCAGTATCAATGTTGAGGACGCAACAAGGGCCATCTGGATACCTTTAAGCGCAATCGCAAAAGGCTTTTTCTCCCTTTGAGCCCGATATTCAGCGAACATGCCCCAAGCTGCTGCGACCAATAACACCCAGATCAGCACAGAAAACCCCGCAATGCTGAAATCCGGCACCCCGGCCAGGATCAGGAAGGGAGCGGCCAGCGGCTCGATGAGTGCTTCCCAGGGATGCTGCTCAAGCCTGATTCCCGCCACGCGGGTATAGTCGCGGGCGTCGAACGGGCCCTGAGGAGAGTATGGAAGACAAGCCAGAAGGGTAAGAATGGCAAGCCCTAAAGCCAAGATAACGGCACCGTTGCGGTAATCTTTTAAGATTGAGGGCACATGCCGATATGCACCCCTCGCGGGAGGAGGAGACCCCCGATATCCCTTATCTGACATTCCGATTATCCGCTTATTGGGAGCGTCCGCTTACACTCACTACGAAATTGCAATTCTTGTCATTTGTCAGGAAAAGCACCGATTTTTTTGCGCCGCCTCTACAGGCTGCCGCACTCAGGCTCACCGGTATCTTTGTCTCGCCGCCCGCAGGTATTGTGTGGTCGAACCGACCAACGTCGATCCCTCAGATCTTTATCACTTTGTTTATCTCGAGGGGAGCAGTGCCGACATTCTTGACGACAAAACTGTGAACGTATTCATTCCCCTCGGTCAGGTCGCCAAAATCATAGAGTCTTTCCGGGACCTCAACCAGGGGTCCGCTTGGGGTCTCAAAACCCGGGCTGCCTCCTGCGGGAGTCTGGGCAGATGCAGGCGGGCAATTTGCAATTGCCAGAGCAAAGCACAAAACAAAAATAAGCCTCGCTGCGATCATGCGAAAATACCCTCCTCAGCGATTTTTTTGCTGCGAATCAACATGCTTTTTCAAGAACGGCCAGAATTCCAAAAAGATTTAATTCCAATGAAGCCTGAACCAAAAAGTTCGTCGCGTCCAGAGCTTTTTTCAGCTCCTCTCCCCGGAAGCGATTTTCGGTAGGGTGCAGCAGGATGTGTCTGGTTATGAAGTTCTGATAAAGTGTGGGATAAAGCTCCTCGATCAAGTAAATCCCGTGCGGCTTTAGCACGCGTCCCACTTCAGCAAGCGCACCCTGCCAGTCGGCAATATGGTGGAGCACTCCAAAACCGAATATCGCGTCAAAAGCGCCGTCCGGATAAGGCAAATTGAGTGCATCAGCCGCGCAAAATGAGATGTTTTGCAGTTCTTGGGGCCTGAGATAGTGAAAAGCCCGCCGGATCATGAGAGGGTCGAGATCCGTGGCACAAAGGAAGCCCGGAGAAAATTCCCTGCGAATGATAGATGCCCCGGCTCCCCGCCCGCACCCTATTTCAAGAAAAGACCCACCGGGGGGAAGCTGCGCATGTTTTCTAATCCAGCCAATTTCAAATTTCTGCTGGAAGACCCTGCAGGGGTTATTCACGACCAGCAGCTCCGCCCAGTTAAGCTTCATCGCCTCAGTCCGCTTTCTTGCCGAGATGCACGACCGCGATCCCGTTGGTCAATCTTCGATATCTTATATTCCTAAACCCTATCCGCTCAAGTATCGATTTCAGCTCTTCGGGGTTGGGGAAGAGCCGGATTGATTGCGGAAGGTAAGTGTAGGCCGGCTGGCAGTTGGCCAGAAGCTTTCCTATGAAGGGCATTACATGAAATGAATAAAAATCGTAGAGGCGCCGAAACCAGGGTGTCACCGGTTCGGAAAATTCGAGGCACATAAAGGTCCCGCCTGCTTTTAGGACCCGGTGCATCTCCATGAAGCCCTTTTCAAAATGAGTGAGATTTCTTATCCCGAAGCCAACCATCGCCGCGTCGAAGCTTTTGTCCGGAAAGGCTATTTTTTCGGCATCGCCCTGTACAGAGCAAACCAGGCTGGAATAAGACGAAGCTGAAGTCTTTGGGCGACCGGCCGCCATCATCTCCCAGTTGATATCATAGAGCACCACGCGGCCTGAAGGCGCAACCTGTCCGGCGGCCATCCGCGAAAGATCTCCGGTCCCGCCACACACGTCGAGCACATGGTCCCCGCTTCGCAATCCCATCATTCTCACGGCCATCCGCTTCCACTGGTAATGTATCCCCAGACTCAGCAAAGTGTTCATGGAATCGTATTTGCGGGCAACGCTGTTGAAATGNNTTCCATTCCACCTTTTCCTTCTCGGGAATTGCAAGATATCCGAAATGGGTCGTCTTTTCTGGATCGGTGATGTATGTTCGAGACATTATTAGACCGCAGGGATTTCGGGACAAATCGTCTCAAAAGTCGATAGCGAAACCCGAGACGATCAAACGGGCTTCACAACAACTCCGGAGCGGATGCATCGCGTACAGGCGCGCACACGTCTGACACTGCCGTCCTGGCGGACATGCCTCACCTGCTGGAGGTTGGGATACCAGATACGTTTGGTCTTGTTATTTGCATGGCTGACGTTGTTCCCTACATGAGGGGTTTTGCCGCAGAATTCACATACTCTGCTCATGATTCCAAATTCCTTTCCACAGAGCTGGCACAGCTCGTATTGATCGGTCAAAAAACTTTATAATAGCAGAATGCGCTTTGAATAACAAGGATATTCCCTTATATACCCGCTATCTCTACAGCCTCATCGCCGGGCCCCCGAGGCACAATCTCTCCGATGATATGGGCCCCCACTTGCATGCCGCGAAGAAAAGCCCCTATATCTTCAACGTCGGAAGACTCTACGACTACTATAAATCCAATCCCGTTATTGAAAACATGGTTCATTTCTTCCGGCGAAACGGCGCCTTTTTCGCGAAGGAAGTTGAAGATGGGAGGCACGCTCCAGGAATCCTCCCGTATGAGCGCCTTGCAGGCGCGCGGCAGAATCCTCTCGACATTGTCGTAGAAACCACCCCCGGTGATGTGAGCCATCCCACGAACCCGGTGCTTGCGCAGGAGGTTCAGAACAGGTTCGACATAGATGTGGGTGGGTTCGAGAAGTTCCTCGGCAACGGTTCGGTTCAGTTCCGAAACGAAGCTGTCGGGTTTTAGGCCCAGTTTGTCGAAGATGATGTGTCGCGCAAGGCTGTACCCGTTTGAATGCAAACCGCTCGAGGCCAGCCCTATAATCCGATTCCCAACCCGGATGGTGGAGCCGTCTATGATCTGAGAGTTGTCAACAAGGCCAACTGCGAAACCGGCCATGTCGTATTCATTTTCTTTGTAAAAATCGGGCATTTCTGCCGTTTCCCCTCCGATCAGGGAACAGCCCGCCTTTTTGCATCCGGCAGCGATCCCCTCAACAAGCTGTTCGACAAGATCGAGGTCTATGCGGCCCATGGCAAGGTAGTCCAGGAAAAAAAGAGGCCTCGCGCCCTGAACGACAATGTCGTTGACACACATGGCCACCAGGTCTATTCCGACCGTATCGTGCCTGTGCGTCATGAATGCGATCTTAAGCTTGGTCCCCACTCCATCGGTGGAAGAAACGAGCACGGGCTTTTCCACATCCTGGAGATTCAGGGAAAATAACCCTCCAAAACCGCCGATATCGGTGATGACCCCCCTGCGGTAGGTGGAACGAACTATCGGCCTGATTCGCCGGACAAGCTCGTTTGCATTGTCGAGGTCAACTCCAGCTTCCCTGTACATATTGCCAGGCATAAGAATACAAACCTTCTCGAACAGTTGAAAACAATTCCGGCTCTGTGCATCCGCAGCGCTTCCGCTTCGAAAGATTAAGCCGGCAAAAATATACGTCAAGGGGGCTTTCCAGTAAACTATATGTAGTCTACCATGCGCTCAGTTTTTTACAATTGATTTCATCTGGGATTATCCATAATCGGAACCGGTCAAGATTGCCAAAACCCGCCCTCCTAT
Source organism: Syntrophobacter sp. SbD2 (assembly GCA_900290385.1). Next base: position 9,571 of record OMSV01000036.1, read on the forward strand.
GTTAAAGGAGACCTAACGCCGGAGGTTAGCATGCCCCTACTGAAGAAGGTCTGCATGGCGGTTTGCGGATTCTTGATTATCCTTTCCTGTCTTACGACTGTTACGGCAATCGTGGGTTCTTTTTATTTCTGGCTCTTTTTGCGACTGCCTGCAAAACCTTTTTCCGAGAACAAGCAGTTTTTAGTTCCCAAGACAAGCGCCTATGGAGTCGCCAGGCTCCTTGAATCTCAGGGGGTCATAAGGGATGCGCGCGCGTTTTTTTTACT
>OMSV01000036.1:9846-11104 GCA_900290385.1 Syntrophobacter sp. SbD2
ATTCCCTTCACCGCATGCAGGCGGGTGAATACGCTTTTTCAACCCTTTACATCCCCGAACAGGTCCTCGACCAGATCGTAAATGGAAGGGTGGTGATCCATACTGTTACCCTGCCTGAAGGGTCCACCTTGTGGGATGTGGCGAGGATCCTCCATCAAAAAGAACTTGCCCCGGAGAGTGAAATCATCGAGCTTGCCAGCAGCGCCAAATTTGCCGGATCGTTCGGAGTTGAGGCGAACGGTCTGGAAGGTTACCTTTTCCCTGACACCTATCAATTCACAAAACCGGTCTCGAGTGCTTCCATAGCAGAGAAAATGGTCCGGCGGTTTTGGCAAAGGTTGCCAAAGGATTTGCCGGACCGGGTGAAAGAACTCAGGTTATCTCTGAGTGAGATCATCATTGTGGCTTCGATCATAGAAAAGGAGGCTGTGGTCGATTCCGAGCGGCCGCGCATTGCCGCCGTTTTCTACAACCGGCTCAAAATCAACATGCCGCTTCAGAGCGACCCAACAGCGGTTTACGACATACCGGGCTTTTCAGGACCGGTTACCGCCGCGCATCTGACGAGGCAAAGTCCCTATAATACTTACCGCATCAAGGGCCTGCCGCCCGGACCGATTTGCAGCCCTGGGACGGAATCCATCAAAGCGGCGCTCAATCCTGAAAAAGGGGCTCCGTACCTCTATTTTGTAAGCAACAATGATGGTACCCACCACTTTTCGGTTACCCCCGAGGAGCACCAAAATGCCGTTTCACACTATTACGAGATGAAAAAAAAGACGCTGGGAGACAAAAGTCCCACAATTGGCGACTCACTGGGAACCTCGCCCCAGGATAGCCGGGCCGGGGCTGAACCCCACCGGCAAGCCGATGGAGTCAATACCAACAGCCCTTAAATCCGAAAGGTCGAATTGGATAAAATGAGCACGGTCGCCAGCCTAGTATTTGCCGCAGGAAGAGGGACCCGCATGAAGGGGTATTCCGGCAACAAAACGCTTCTGCCTCTGATTCCGGCAAAATCCCGTTACCAGGGTGTCCGTCCCCTTATCAGGGAAGTCCTTGATAACCTTCCCTCCGGTCCCAAGGGAATCGTGGTCAATTACCACGCAGAACGGGTGCGCAGCGTAACCGAGGGCCAGGGGATATCTTTTGTTTACCAGCCGGTTACAAACGGCACAGGCGGGGCCTTGCTGGCGGCGCGCTCCTTTCTAAACTCCGCTGATGCGGACCGTGTGATAATTACAATGGGGGATGTCCC
>OMSV01000024.1 GCA_900290385.1 Syntrophobacter sp. SbD2
TCAGCGGCAGACCCAGAACTCGCCCGCCCCTGTCAAAGTCGGTTACGGCTGCCATGTAGCCCGATTTCCCGGCAAGCACGAGAGATGCGGCCGCCAACCCGAGCTGAAACGTAAACGCGGCGTCGAATTTGGTCGGTTTGGAGCTTCTGCCCTCATATCCAAAAAAATGGGACTGCGTTGACAAAGTAACCTTTTTGAAATCCTCAACCTGCTCGGTAGTCGCTGCGATCTTGCCCTCTCCCGTTCCAAAGAACCGGTCCGTGTGCAATTGCATCTCAGAGATGCGATGGCCGATTTTTTCGATCAACAGCTTTTCTGTCTCGATTTGTGAGACCTTCACGTTTCCATGATCGTCACGGTCCAGGATCAGCATTTGCTGAAGATCGGGCGGAAGCGAAGCCATTAACTTCGCCGATTCGGCCTTCAAGCGCGACAAAAGGAACTCCCGCTTGTGTTCGATCGTTGGCAGTTCCGAAATGTGGTTCTCATGCTCGGCAAGGGCTTTATTCAACTCGGCGATCAGCCGCCTAATCTCCGGAATGAACTCCACGAGCCCCTCAGGCACCAGAACAACACCGTGGTTTAGCCCATTCATGCGCCGCAGAATGATAATTCGCACGATATAATCCACAATACTCTCCAGGGACATGTTTTTCTCGGCGATTTCCTCAGAAATGAGCGTAATCGCTGGCTTGGTCTGCAGGGACACTTCAAGGGTGATCTTGCTGGCTGTTCGCCCCATCAGTTTTACAAAATGGTAGTATTTCACAGCGGATGCCGCATCCTGGCACAGATTTCCCACCAGCTCGGAGAATATCTTCGTGGCTGTATCGAAGCCGAATGAAATGGGTAGATACTTCCCGGCAGCCAAATCACCGTCGATCGTCTTGGGGATTCCGATCACGCTGCAAGCGATCCCCTCGGTCTCCAGGTACTCCGCTATGAATGCCCCATTCGTGTTGGAATCGTCGCCCCCAACTATCACCAGACCATCGAGCCTGTTCTTGACAACCATCTGCCCAACTTTTTCGAACTGATCGGGGCTCTTGATCTTTGTCCTGTCAGTCCCGAGAAAATCGAACCCCCCAGTGTTGATAATGGACTCGATGTCTTCTTTGTGTATCTCGAAGCAGTCCCCTTTTATCAGGCCTTTGGGCCCCTTTCTAATCCCTACCAGTGTGTTGCCGTCTCCCAGGGCAGCCAAAAGACCGGCGAGCACGTTGTGGCCCCCCGCCGCCGGACCGCCGGAAAAGAGCACAGCGACCCTTTTCCCCTTGACCCGCACGGACTCATCTGCGGCAACGGCCTCCAAAACGATGCTTCCGGTCTTCGAGATCGTCTTTGCAAAGACCTCGACGATTCTGTCGGGCCGCTTGCAAATAAGGTTTATGCCGGTTTCTTTGAAAGCCGCAGGCCTTATTTTGCCGTCTTTTCCCAGAAAAACAGAGATGACGGGAACAGGAAGCTTTCGAATTCTTTCTTCAAGAGACGAATGTTTTCCGGCCGACTGGCTAACTTCGGAGAATAAATCCATGGTTGTTCCCTTCATCTATTTTTGTCACAATTTAGTCCGGTTATTTGGATATAGCTTTTACAAAATTTGTGATGATTCCTCAAAAAGATAATGATATCTCCCCTCAACACAACCCATAGGCAGCGGCGCCTATGGCAACCAAAAGGCTTTGTGCCGCTCAAAATCCAAACGTCTTCGCTTGCGAACCGAATACCGGTCTGCTATTGCTTAATCCTGCCTTTGGCAGGACTGAGCAAACCATGGAGGAACAATCATGTTAAGGGACCAAAGCATCGGGTTTATAGGCGGGGGGAACATGGGGGAAGCCTTGATCAGCGGTCTGATCGCCGCCTCGCTGTTTGCCTCCGAAAAAGTTTTCGCTTACGACGTAATTGAGTCCCGTATTCAATACCTGGAAAAGGAATTCGGAATAAAGGGACGCCGCAGCATAGGTGAGCTTGCCGAATCGTGCAGCATCATCGTGCTTGCCGTAAAACCCCAGGTAATCTCTAAGGTGTTGGAAACGCTGCGTTCGCACCTGTCCCACAAGCCGCTCGTTATATCCATTGCCGCCGGTATTTCGCTTTCAATTCTTGAGGGGCGCCTGCCCGACGAGACCCCGGTAATAAGAGTCATGCCCAACACCCCTGCCCTTGTCCGCAAAGGGGCTTCCGCTCTTTCGCGTGGAAGGGCGGTTTCAACTGCGCAAATGGAGATGGGCCTCGCGCTTTTCCGAGCTGTGGGCAAAGCGGTCGAAGTCGAGGAGAAGCTGATGGATACCGTGACCGGTCTTAGCGGAAGCGGGCCGGCGTATGTTCTGCTCGTAATCGAGGCCCTCATCGATGCCGGGGTCTTAATGGGACTGCCCAGGCAAACCGCGCGGGAATTGGTGATCCAGACGGTCATCGGGACTTCCATGATGCTCGAGAGCACCGCAAAGCACCCGGCAGAACTAAAGGACATGATTACATCCCCAGGGGGAACTACGATCCAAGGGCTGCAAGTCCTTGAATCATATTCGGTCAGAGGTGCTTTGATGGAGTGCGTGGAAGCAGCCTCACGCAGGTCGACCGAACTCGGGATGAGCTAACTTGGCGCGGAGTTTATTGCATCGCAAACACTGGATAGAAGGTGGCCGTGTGTCCATATTCTCTTAGGATGACTTTCCGTCAGCTTGAGCTTAGCGGTACCCAGGAGGTTTGCAGATGCTCCCCATAGAGTTGGATCACGAGGTTCTCAGTACTGTGCCCGTCCCTGCCTATAAATCTTTAGACAGAGTATTTCAGACCCTGCAGACCATATTGAGCCAGAATATCATACCCTATTTCAGAAACGACAGAGGGGTGAGCCTCGTACAGCTTTCAGACCTTCGCCAGTCTATTGTTTTCCGCCGCATGGAGGACGAGGGAAATAAAATATCGCTGCCTGCACTGCTCATACGGCAAAAACAGAGCTGGACCATCCTGATACATCAGCGGCTGCTGGATTACATGGCCCATGTTCTTTCCTTTCGCTCGGAGTTCAAAGAACCGGCTGGGGCCGTGAAAGAACGGGGGACCCTCAAATTGTTCGAGCTGCTTTTGAAACACCATTTCGAGCATCTCGTCTTTCCCAACTCGAGCGAGCTTGACGTCATTCGCTCTGATATCGAGTTTGCGGCCGGATGGGAAAAAAAGGACCCCAAAGATTACCAGGCGTTTCTGGAATTGCTGAAAAATCCGGTAAACGGCATAATCGGCAAGGATTATGCCGAATTGCTGGAACGGACTCAACGCCGCCCGGACTGCGATTTCAGACTCGGGCGAATAGTTGCGGCTTACGCGGTCCACATTGCCCAATTACCCGCAAGCTTTCTCATCGATCTTTTTCCAGACCTGGATTTTCAAACCAAGCTGAGGGTCCTGAACCATACTTACCGCAACAGTCGCAACTTTGGACAGGCGCCTTCAAAAAGAACGGCGGATCTGAGGAAGGTCCTGCGGTTATTCGCCATTGCCATTCACCACGATTCAGGCGAAGCTATGGAACTGTTCAAAACGTTCAGAAAACGTTGGGGGGCAGCCTCGCTTTTCAAAGAGCTGGACATTTTGCCAGGTTTGGACCAGGAAATAGCTCTTCCTCAACTTTTCGAGGTTTTCAAAAAAAATCTGGAGGAATTAGTGGAACCGGAAGACATCATCAAACAACAGGGACCCCAGACAGTGTTGCCCCAACCCGCAACGGACCCGGCGCCACCGCAGATAAAGAGTCTCAAAGAGCGCATCGATGAGGCGCGAACCGACCCCGATATACCGCAGGCAGTAACCGAACTGATTGAAAAGAATAAGCTGAATGCGGCCGGGCAAAGCGGCGCAAAGTACACGGAACTGATTGAAACCCTGCTCGCAATTCCCTGGGGGAAAATAAAAAAAATCCGAGTATCTCCTGACGAATTTGACCAAGGACTTAACCGCTCGCATTACGGTCTGAAAACACCGAAGGAAATAATATCGGATTTTTTTGCCAACCTGATCTGGCGATATCAGCATTTCAAAGAATCTGAGAAAATGCGCTGGCACAGGACCGGGAGCGCCCATCTCTTTGTGGGACCGCCGGGAGTGGGCAAGACTTCTCTGGCGATTTCCATAGCCCGAAATCTCGGCATTCCTTACCACAAGATTTCTCTGGGCGGCATGAAGGACGAGGCAGACATCAGGGGCTACGGGTTTACCTATGAGGGATCAAAACCGGGCTTCATAGTTCAGGGCCTGATAAAGATGGGCACGATGAACGGGATGTTCATAATGGATGAGGCGGACAAAACGGAAAAGTTTGCAATCGCCACCCTGCTCGAGATACTTGACCCGGAGCAGAACCACCTTTTCCATGACAAGTACACCCAGAGCACCATAGATATAGACCTTTCGAACTGCCATTTCATACTGACGGCCAACACGGTCGATACGGTCCCGGCCGCGATTCTTGACCGCTGTGAGGTCATTTTTCTGGACAGGTACAGTGTGGACGAAAAGATCGCCATTGCCAAGGAGTTTTTGGTCGAGCGTATTCGGCAACGCTACATGATCGCACAGGATGAAATCCTCTTCGACCCCGCGGAGGAGAGCGAAATCCTGAGATGCCTTATCCGCGATTACACCTCGGAAGCGGGTGTTCGCGACCTCGAACGTATCATGCGCACAATTTTTCTGCGCACCCAGCGAAAAGAGATCATGGCCAAAGGTAAAAGCTCCGTAAAACTTGACCTTGCCAGGATAAACAAATACCTCAATTTACCCAATCGCCAGCGCCTTATTAACGAAGATGACCGCATCGGCGAGATGATGGCTCTTGGGGTCAACATGGAGATGGGAATCGGCGCCCTGATCCCGATTCAGGCGACCCCGGTGCGAACCGGCTTTGATAGAAAAAATGGGTCCCAATCGTACATGAGTATGGTCCATACCACCGGCAATATCGAGCGCGTAATGGACGAGAGCCGAAAGGTCGCATCGACTGCAATCCTCCACCTGGCCGAAGAACTGGGCATAGATGCGGCGGACATGTCCACACCGGTGCACCTGCACTTTATGGGCGGCTCTACCAAAAAGGACGGGCCTTCAGCCGGGGCCTCGATCGCTCTTGCACTGGCTTCGCTTTTCGGGAAACGAAAAATCCGCCGCGACGTCGCCGCAACCGGTGAAATCGATACTCAGGGCAGGATTACGGGCATTGGCGGGATGGGAGTTAAACTGGAGACCGCCTATGCAGCGGGATGCAAGACCCTGATTTTCCCGAGGGAGAATCTGACCGGGACCGAAGGCATTGACAGACTCCCTGACGCCCTGAAGCACGAACTCCAAATCCTGACTTACGACCAGTGGAAAGCCAGCCACGAACCCTACGATTACTCTCGACACGTGCTCCAGGCGGTCGCGGTTGACGATATTGTCCAGGCCTCCCATGTGGCTTTTATCGAACAGGAAGAAATTGATTCGCTGGACCGCCTTTTTGAGGAGCACGCGCAAAAAGCGCTGGCTGAGGTTGCCCTCGCAGGTTCTAAGGAACTGCGGGCCGTCTACCTGGATAACCCCAACGAGACCGGCCCGGGACTGGCTGGCGCCGATCTGTGCTCGGAAGGTCACGGATGCATTATCCTGGTCCGAAGTGATTTAAAAGAAGAAATTTTGAGCACTCTGGGCGAACTGCCCGCCAAATGCGTCATAAGAGAATTTGACCCTGAGACAGAGCGCATGGCAGACGTGCTGAGGGAAACAAAAATAGCCTACGCAGACCATTCGTCACCACCGCTCAGGATATCGCTGATAGCTCCTTTGGCCTTTCTAAGAAAAGAGGCAATCCGTCCCGGAGACCTTGAACCGGATGCGGCTTTTGTGGGCCTTCGGATTTTCGGCAACTGCTGCACGGCGGAAAATGTGCCTGTCCGGGACTGCCTCACTGTACTCGCCAGGTCTTTTTCGCTCCTGGTCAAGCTTAGCGGCGAATTGCTGGAAACATGTCCCTTTCTGTCTAACAAGGATGGCGTCTATGCGCCGACGGTCGCATTCATTCCCGAGAAATACCGGCTCGACGGGCGCAGGGCCGAAGAAATCCTCGACCGCTGCATTTCGAAGTGGCTGAACATAGTTGAGAAACGCGAAGAAGAACCGGAGGCCCCTGCGGCCCAGTCCAGTATGAAACTATAGGAAAGGAGACCGGGTGATATGAACGAAACCATTAAAACTCTTCTTGAGAGAAGAAGCATTCGTAAATTCGGACCTGGGCAGATAAAAGAAGAGGAATTGAACGCCATTCTTGATGCAGGGATGTACGCACCCAGCGGTGCAAACCAGCAATCAGCCCTCTTTGTTGTTATTCAGGATAAGGAAACCCTAAAAAAGCTCTCGGCTATGAATGCAGCCGTGCTTGGAAAAGATTTCGATCCTTATTACGGTGCACCGACCGTCATTCTCGTTTTTGCAGACACGAGCAAGATCACACCGGTCGAGGACGCCAGCCTTGCGCTTGGCAATATGTTCAACGCGGCTGCATCTATGGGTATCGGGTCTTGCTGGGTTCACCGAGCAAAGCAGATGTTTGAAACCGATGAGGGCAAGGACTTATTGAGGAAGTGGGGTATTACCGGAGACTATATAGGCGTTGGTTCCTGCATTCTGGGATATCCCGACGGCAAGCATCCGAAAGCAGCCCCAAGAAAGGACAATTTCGTAATTCGGGTCTGATCCGTGTTAATGCGCGGCTTCATGCGAAATGGGAGGACGTATGGTAAAAGACGGCCAACTTCTGGCCGAGTTCGACAAGGCATATCTCAGCACGGAAAAACCCGATTACTTTAAATCCCTCAAGCTGTTTGAAGAAATGTGGAAGGAAGGCCTTCAACTCGGCGCGCTTCCGCTGAAAGATCCCCTCGATGGTATCGAAGTGGATATAAAGATCGCCAAGATTGACGAGGCGCTAAGAAGCAAGCGGGTCCTTTTTCAGAAATTAACGCCAACCGGCAATTGAACCATTTTTTAGAGTGCCGGAGAGAGAAACTGAATACCTTATCCGCTTTAGCCGCCCACCGTTACCAAAGTCCAAATTTGCAGAGAGGTCCGGGATGAAATTCTATAATTCAACTTGCGATGAGGCAAAGCTACACCCCTATGCGGGTTGGGGTTGCAAGGCGTCGCTCACAGCCTTGGGATTGCGGGCGATAACGACAAGGTAGGCGCGTTCTGCCGCACCAGGCTCTTTGCGGTTTTGCTCCCAATCGCGCAACGTACCGAGCGGAATATGGAACCGCGCCGCAAACATTTCCTGGCTAAGGCCAAGCGCACGGCGAATGACTTTCACCTGTGGCGTGCGCCTCATGAGTCTCACATTGTCAGGCGTAACGGATTGCGCGTCGGCATCGCCCAAAGCGGCTTCATGACGTTGTGCTTCGGTCATCGATTCAAAGCGTTCCCAATCGTGCCTAATAGGAGTTTTCTTCGTGGTATCGGCTTTTTTCATAGGGCTCGGCTCCTCGGGCTGAAATAATACGGATCTTATCGCCTCTCGCGGATCAGCGCAGGTCCGTCTTCATCGCCAAAGCCGCTTGATAGGCCACCCGTCGGGAAAGGTTGAAGCGGCCCGCAATTGCCGATGCGGCTTCCTTTGATGAAAGGCCCCCAAGGAGCAGGGCCTTCAGCTCGTCTCTCCAGGCCGGGGACCCCTGAGTTGAGGAATTCAGGTTCAATCGCTCCGGACCAAAGTTGTCCGGTTCGGGCCCCGGGTGCGATTGGGAATCCACATTCCGTCCGGCCCCTGCACCTTCCACTACCAGTGTCAACTCACCCCTGACCTCACCCGAGAAACGCCCGAGGGCTTCCGAAATCAAACCCCGAAAAACTTCCTCGTGTATCTTTGTAAGCTCCCGCGCCACCGCTACCCTTCTTTCACCCCAACTCTCGAGCATATCTTTGAGGGTTTTTGCAAGCTTTTTTGGAGACTCGTAGAGTATCAGGGTCATTTCCAGACGGGCGTTGCTTTGGAAAAAGCGCCGTCTGTCTGCACCTCTGGCAGGAGGAAAACCAAGGAACACAAAGGGTTGGGTTGGCAGCCCCGAAACGACCAGGGCCGATATGAGGGCGGTCGCACCGGGAATGGCGACAGGTTGCATCCCACGCTCCAGGGCCGCTTCAATCAGATGCTTTCCGGGGTCGGACACACCAGGGGTCCCCGCATCGGTGACCAGCGCTACGCTCAGCCCGGAAGCAATTTTCTCGAGCAGTTCGCCTCCGCGCTGCCGCGCATTGTGCTCGTGATAGCTGACCAGAGGTTTATGGATGGAGTAATAGGACAGGAGTTTTCGTGTGTGGCGCGTGTCCTCCGCAGCGATCAGATTGACCGCCCGCAGGGTTTCGAGTGCTCTAAGGGTGATGTCGGCAAGATTTCCGATAGGCGTTGAGACAACGTAGAGCGTTCCTTCCTTTGCCTCTTTTTCAGCGTCCGGGTTCGAAGGCATTGACTATCCAGTTTATTTCGGGTTTTTCGCCGTCCCACCTGATCGCGACAACGTCGAAGCGTGCATGTGAATCCAGCAGCCCCCGCTGTTTTAAATACCACATGGCCGCTCGCGTAAGGCGCCTGCGTTTATAGAGGGTAATGGATTCCTCAGGGCTGCAGATTCCGTCCGCCTGCCGGGCCCTTACCTCCACAAATACAATTGTCTTTCCGTCTTTTGCGACCAGATCTATTTCGCCCGGCGGACACCTGAAGTTTCGCTCGAGGATTTTGATTCCGCTGCTGGAGAGGTATGCAGCAGCCGCGCTCTCGCCCTCTTTCCCTTT
>OMSV01000065.1 GCA_900290385.1 Syntrophobacter sp. SbD2
AGATTGCGGTTGATATGAGCGCGCTGGCGCAGGCGATAGTCGAGCTCGCATCCAATCCCGGCAAGAGGCGGGACATGGGGATTCGAGCGCGTGCCCGTGCCATGCGCTACCACTGGCAAGCAATTATTCCACGGTATGAAGAGCTGTGGCATGAACTGAAGAAAAGGGCCATGGCCGCCCCTTTGGATTTTAAGGCGCCAGAGTCTCCGCTACTTCTTACACCGGCAGTTAAAAGGATTTACTCCCATTATCCGACAACATGGCTGGAAGGCAAAGTACAAGTCGCCATGACACCCTATGGGCGAGAGCGGCACAGCGAGGGCTTTCAGCCGATTCTCTACGAAGACATGAATGTTCTCATGGATCATGCATGCAGTGAGTACCTGCTGGAGCAGATGAGCGCAAAGGAGGCGGTCATGGAAGAGCTTGTAGTGAAGGCCGCATCCTTGTTCGGCTACTCTCGGAAGGCTGTCATGTTTCATATCGATTGGCTCATGAAGCACGGCCACATAGCTCCAGTAAGCCCCGGGCGCTCAGGAAATGAATTTGAATGAAAGCAGAGGCGGCAATTCAGGGCGCCGGGTCAAACCGGGGTGGATGGGCGGCGTAAGGAAACCGCAAGAGAATGGAGCAGCGCCAGAAAAACAAGCGTCCAACCCACAAGCGCCGCAAAGAGGAAACAGCGCGAGATCAAGCTGAGGAAATCCAATTTCATGGCCCCCGCCAGGTTCAGAGTGCAGGTCGTGTACATCCCGAGGGGAAAAACAACACTCCAGTATTGAGGGTCGTAGAAGATTTGCTCCCGGTGAATGATGAAGCGCCAAACCCCAAGCACCAACAGAAGGGGAATCCACCAGGTGGCGGTGGCCCAGTAAAAGATCGTAAAGCCGGAAATAAAAGGGAGCAGCGTATTCAAAAAAGAATAGGCCGGGGCGTTCCCGATTAGCACGGTTCCTGCCAGCGTGGTGATGGCGACCGCGCCCATGTTGATCCAGTAGGAATGGCTGAGGTCCGCCGGTCTGAACTGGAAAAACATGAAGCGGTAAAAAATGAGCGTGATAATGAGAATGTAGAGCATGCACCCTAGAAGAAACATACAAAGTGAAAAGAACACGAGCCCGTTATGGGGGAAGGATAGTTCGAAAACGAGCAGTCCACTCAGGATGGAAACAGACTGGGTCCCGACGACGGCAATGAGCCAGCTCCCGTTGATTCCATTCTCGAACGGCGGCTTGTCCACCCTTACGGTAAACAACGCAAAGACGCCGTAGATAAGTACAATCCAAAGCACAGCCCCCAGGGACAGGAGCAGGATGGCGGGTGTGAGGGCGTGATCGAGGATCACGAACTGAGTGCCCAGGATGCAGGTGCCGGCCACGGTGGTGAAATACCCGGCTCCCCGTCTGTGGTCGCCAAGGTCGGCCAGAAAGCGCCGGGGATAGAAAATGATACGGCCCAGCAGAAGAAGCCAAAGGATTGCATAGAGCGCGATATTGAGCCGGAAAAGGATTACTGCGGCCGGCTTTATGCCCATAAGCCATGAGGCTGTCGAGACAATCCCCGTTGCCATCACCATGGCGAAGTAGCCGGGTGTGAGTTCTGCGACAGCCGTTCGCAGCCCGCTGGTTATGGCGTTCATTGCAGACCTGCGCTCCGTTTCCTGAAAATTATGTAGTTCCTAGAAAGATAGGGCAGGGGCAGACTCCAGATGTGTATCAAGCGGCTGAACGGAGAGAATGCAAAGAGCACAAACGCCGCAAGGATATGGAGCTTGTACATGAATGGGACATCTCGCATCAGAGTATAGTCCGGTCGGAACGTGACGATACTGCGAATCCAGGGAGCAACGGTATCGAGTACATAATAATGGCCGAAAAATACATTGTACGTACCAACGCCTGTCACAAAGAGCAGCAGACCCAGGGTGAACAGGTCTTTTCCTGTCGAGTTTGCAAACACGCGCCTTTTGGTGATCCGCCGATGGAGGAGAAGCAGGCTTCCGGCCGCTGCCGCCACTCCGATCAGCGCCCCTGCTGCGATTGCGAGGCGGGTGTGGGCTTCCCCGCTTATGCCCAATGTGTTGTAAAGGCTTTGAGGGATGAGCAATCCTGCGGCATGGCCCATAAAGGTGAAGACTATTCCGTAATGAAAAATAACTGACGGATACTTAAGGCTTTCCCTTTCGAGCAGTTCGCTGGACTTCGCGTTCCACCTGTAGGGATCGGTGAAGTAGCGGAAGGTGTGGCCGACCACGAAAATTGTAAGCGAGACATACGGGAAGACCAGGAAAGCCAGAGAATTCCAGTCGCTCATATCGGTCATCTCCTCCAGGCTGAATCGAGGACTTCGAAGAGCTTCGCATAAGGACTTTGCATGACGCGCAGCCGGGAAGCCATCAGGACAAGGTGGTCCCCATATTCTTCATATAGAGGAAAGATGGCGTCCTCGGGACAGACGGAGATAAATTCGAGAACCATTGGAAGGTAATCGGGCAGTTCTACGCCGCTCACCTCGTAGCCGGCATCCCTGTAAGTCTTTATTAACTCAACCAGAGCGAAACTCCTCTTTTTGTCATCTCCCCATTTGTGGAAGGTAAGATTGAGGCAGAGGCTCGGATTGTGATCGAAAGTCCGGGTGTATTCCTCCTGGAGTGCGACAAGCGGCGTTTTCTCAAGATACGAGAGAAAGTCCAACAGGCGTTCTTTCGGGCCGTTGGGTATTCCTTTGACCGTTTGGTCGATGCCGGCCGCCCAGTCCACTATGTCCTCACCGGGATAATCCATCAGGCGAGAGACCAGGCCGCAGACCAACCGCTTTTCTTTCTCCATTTCTCAACTCCCGCCTTTGCGGGGAAATGCGGCCCGTCCCTGGTCCATATGCAGGCATGCCGGATCATCTTTGACTGCCGTTGGAACGACGTAGCGTTCATCGTATTTGGCAATAGCAAGCAGCCGGTACATCTGTTCGGCGGATTGGGCAGTGAGCCCGACCGCATTCAGTGGGGCCGTGTCCGGGGCCTTGTCGACATGAACCGAACGCATGTAGGCCCTGAGGGCCATGAGCCGTGACAAAGCAATCCTTACCGGGACTTCATCTCCTGCGGCAAGCAGGTTGGCCAGATAGCGTATCGGAATCCTCATCGAGTCTAACTCAAAAGTTTCACCTGTACTGTCCATGGCCCGGGTCAGGGGACTCAACGGCGGAATATACCAGACCATCGGAAGCGTGCGGAATTCGGGATGCGGTGGAAGGGCGAGCCTCCATTCGACTGCGAGCTTGTAAACCGGAGAAAGACGGGCGGCGGCGATGAAGCTTTGAGGGATGCCGCTGCGTGCGGCCTGTGCCGCCACATCCGGGTCCAAGGGGGCGAGAAACATGTCGATTTGTGCGGGATAAACCTCACGGTCAAGAGAGGTGGATGCAGCGGAGCGGATTTTTTCGGCATCGTAGAGAAGCACCCCGATGTATCGAATTCTTCCCACGCAGGTGTCCGCGCACAGCGTGGGCATGCCGGCTTCTATTCTCGGATAGCAGAAGATGCATTTCTCCGATCTGCCCGTCTGCCAGTTGAAATAAACCTTCTTGTATGGGCACCCCGAGGCGCAGAAGCGCCATCCCCTGCATCTTTCCTGGTCCAGAAGGACGATTCCGTCCTCATCGCGCTTGTATATCGCACCCGAAGGGCAGGAGGCCATGCAGGAGGCGTTCAAACAATGTTCGCAGATTCTCGGAAGGTAGAGCATGAAGACGTTTTTGAACTGGAGGAGAACGTCGCTCTCCAGTCCGCAGAAATTCACGTCATCCTTCGCGGTTTGGTTAGCTCCCGCCAGGTCGTCCTCCCAGTTGGGTCCCCATCTTATGCGCATGTTTTTTCCGGTGACGGCGGATTTAGGCCTTAAGGACGGCTGATGCTCTCTGGACGGCGAGGTTATGAGGTCCTGGTAGTTGTAGGTCCACGGCTCGTAATAGTCGTCGATTTGCGGGAGCTGCGGGTTATAGAAAATTTTCGCCAGCTTGCCAGAGCGGCCCCCCGCCGCAAGGGCGAGTTTCCCGTTCCTGAGCGCCCATCCGCCCCTCCAGCATGACTGGTCCTCCCACTTCTTCGGGTAGCCGATTCCGGGCTTGGTCTCCACATTGTTGTACCATATGTATTCTGCGCCCGCGCGGTTGGTCCAGACGTTTTTGCAGGGAATCGAACAGGTGTGGCACCCGATGCATTTGTCCAGGTTCATCACCATGGCGATTTGGGCCTTAATCTTCATACCACTGCACCTCCCCGGCCTTCCTCACAAGGATAACCTCGTCGCGCTGGGCCCCTGTCGGACCGTAATAATTGAAACCGTAGCTCAGGTGAGCGTAGCCGCCTATCATCTGAGTCGGCTTCATCAGTATGCGAGTGACGCTGTTGTGAGTACCGCCGCGTTGCCCGGAAATACTCGATCCCGGCACATTGATCAGCCTTTCCTGGGCATGATAACAGAAGGCTTTCCCGCGCGGGATCCTGTGGCTTACCACGGCTTTGGCAACCAGCACGCCGTTGGAGTTGAAACATTCCAACCAGTCGTTGTCTTTGACCCCGATCGATTCGGCATCCTCATTGTTGATCCAGATCGCCTCCCCGCCCCTGAAGAGTGTAAGCATGATCTTGGTGTCCGAATAGGTGCTGTGAATGGACCACTTCGAGTGAGGGGTTAGATAGTTGAGAATGATTTCCTTCCCCGGATTGCGGACCTTGTCCAGCTTGCGGGAACTCAGAGCATCCGTGTCGATTGGGGGGCGGAAAACGGGAAGGCTTTCCCCGAAGGCAAGCATCCACTGGTGGTCCTGGTAGAACTGAGCGCGCCCGGTAAGGGTGCGGAAGGGGATTTTCTTTTCGATATTGATAACGAAGGGCGAGTAGGACCGCGATTCGGTTTCCATGCCGCTCCAGATCGGAGTGGTAAGGACCCTGCGTGGCTGTGCGTTCAGTCCGTGAAACGTGTATTGCTCCCCTGTTTGCTCGCAGAACTCTTCGGCAAGTCCCCGCAGGCCGCTTTTACATTCAAGGGCCTGCCAGGCTTTTCGGGCGGCCGTGCAGTTTGTTTCCGGAGAAAGCGTCAGGATGGCTTCGGCAACCTGTTTTCCGGTCTCAATGCACGGCATTCCCAGGCTGATGCCAGGGTCAGATACCTTGCCCAGGCGGTGCTTGAGTTCTTCGTACTCATCGGCGGCGTTCCAGGAGATGCCTTTGGCGCCCATGCCGATTTTGGCTATCAAAGGTCCGACCGATGTCATCATCCGATAGACGTTGGGATAGTCGCGCTCGACAACGTGCAGAGCCGGCATGGTCTTGCCGGCAACCGGTTCGACCTCTGCCTTCTTCCAGTCCCTGACCATTCCATACGGCTGCGAGATTTCACCGGGTGAATCGTGGAAAAGAGGCGTGGCTGTCAGGTCCTTTTCCTTCCCAAGATGCGGGGCGGCAAGCTCGGAGAACTTTTCCGCCAGGGCCTTGAACTGGTCCCAGTTGGTCCCAGTTGGTCCTCGTCTCCCAGGGAGGATCGATTGCGGGATTGAAAGGATGTATGAACGGGTGAAGGTCGGTTGTGCTGAGATCGTGCATCTCATACCAACCGGCGGCAGGCAGGACCACGTCTGAATACAGGGCGCTGGTATTCATGCGCATTTCGGTTGTCACCAGAAGGTCCAGCTTGCCGTCGGGATCGGCCTCTCTATATACCATCTCCTGGGGCTTGGCCTCCGGGCATTCCTCACTCATTACGGCACTCTCCAACCCGAGGAGATGCTTCAGGAAATATTCGTGCCCCTTGCCGCTTGCACCCAAAAGATTGGCCCGCCAGAGGAAAAGTATCCTCGGAATGTTCTCTGGACTGCACGGGTCCTCGATGGCGAATTTCATTGATCCTGACTTCAGCATTTCGACCGCGTAGGAGACGATCTCCTCATCGGTTCCAGCGCCGTTTCGAATCGCTTGTTTGCAAATATCGAGCGGATTGCGGTCAAACTGAGGATAGGACGGAAGCCATCCGAGGCGTGCCGCCAATATGTTGCAATCGGCGATCCGTCCAGGAATTGAGTCCTGAAAAAGCGGCGAGCTCAACGTCTTTGGGTCCAGCCTTTCATAGCGCCAGTGGTCGGTTGCAAAGTAATAAAAGGAGGTCCCATTGTGCTGGCGCGGCGGCCGGGTCCAGTCGAGCCCAAAGGCAAGGGTGGACCAACCCGCAAGAGGCCGCACCTTTTCCTGACCGACGTAATGCGCCCAGCCGCCTCCGTTTATTCCCTGGCATCCACAAAGGGTGGTGAGACTGACTATCGCCCGGTATATTGTATCGCTGTGATACCAATGGTTTGTGCCAGCCCCCAAAAAAATCATGGACCTCCCGCCGGTCTTTTCGGCGTTCTCGGCAAACTCCCGGGCCACCCTGATCACATCTTCCCTCATGACCCCGGTAATAGCTTCCTGCCACGCAGGGGTATAGGGAGAGCAATCGTCGTAGTCCTTTGCCCCACCGTGTCCCCTGTCCACCCCCAAGTGGGCTGCCATGAGATCGAAGACCGTCGCTGCAAGAAACTCGGAGCCTTCCGCTGCAACCTTCTTTACCGGGACGGCGCCGGCCTTGTTTCCCGGTCCCGCGATCTCGAACATCGGGAATTCGACCGAAACCCAGCCATCATTGTCCTCGCAATAGCTAAGAGCCGGATCCATATTGTCCCCGGTTGCCGCATCCTCCATGTTGAGGTTCCACCTGCCTGTTTCTTCCCACCTGAAGCCGATGCTTCCATTCGGAGCTACAAATTCTTTCTTGACCGAGTCATAGAACACTGTTTTCCACTCGGCGTTTTTCACATCCATGCCCAGGTCGGCGGCTCGAAGGAAACGGTCCGCAAAGTATCTTTCGCCCTCCTTGCGAAGGATCACCGCAAAAGGCAGATCTGTGTATCTTTTTGCATATTCGGTGAAGTAGGGGCATTGACGGCTTATGTAGAATTCTTTCAAAACCACGTGGATCATCGCCATGGCGAGCGCTGCGTCCGTGCCGGCCCTCGCCGGCAGCCAGGTGTCGGCAAATTTCACGTACTCGGCATAATCCGGGGCAACGGCCGTTACCCTGGCCCCACGATAACGCGCCTCAGTATAGAAATGGGCGTCCGGGGAACGGGTCATTGGGATGTTGGTTCCCCACACTATCATGTAGCTTGCATTGTACCAGTCGCCGCTTACCGGGACGTCGGTCTGCTCTCCCCATATCTGGGGAGAAGCGGGGGGAAGGTCGCAGTACCAGTCATAGAAGCTGACCATCGAAGCGCCAATAAGGGAAAGAAACCTGGCCCCCGAGATGTAGCAAACCATGGACATGGCGGGGATGGGCGAAAACCCGAAAATCCGGTCCGGTCCATACTTTTTGATGGTATGAACAAGCGATGCCGAAACAAGCGTGAGCGCTTCGTCCCAGCCAATCCGGACAAATCCTCCCTTGCCCCTCGCCTTCTTGTACTTCCGGGACTTGTCCCGGTCCTCGGCTATGCTTGCCCAGGCCGCAACCGGATCGGCGTTTCGCCTGAGAGCATCCCGCCAGAGTTCGACGAGCGCCGATCTCGCATAGGGAAACTTCAACCGCACCGGGCTGTAAACATACCAGGAAAACGTGGCCCCTCTAGGGCACCCGCGCGGCTCGTACTCCGGGCTCTCCGGGCCGGTTCCCGGATAGTCCACCTTTTGGGTTTCCCATACGATGATCCCGTCCTTTACGTACACATTCCAGGAGCATGACCCGGTGCAGTTGACCCCATGGGTGGAACGCACCACCTTATCGTACTGCCACCGCCTGCGGTAAAAACTCTCCCACTCTCTTTTCCCGCAGTTAATATCGATCCACGAAGAAAGGGTCTCCTCAGTACACTGTGAGTCCTGCGTGCGGGGTCTAAAGAAACGCAGAGGATAGAAATGCTTGCTCTGTGTCATGGTTTGTTTCCTCTGACATTGCGCCCAATGCGAACCATTTTGAAACCATCGAACAAAATTATTTGAATATCAGAGCCGGAAAACGAGATAAAGGAACGGGCCTTGGCGGGACGCTCTCAAAATTATCCAATTTCCCCAATATCCTCGCTGAGTGGCCACTCGCGCATTCTACCTGCTATTTACCCATCCCACCAACTCGCCTATCTATCCAAAAACCTTTCCACCGCCCTGTGAAAAGGCTGCTCCCGGTGCAGGCAAAAGAGGTTCTGGCCCTGGGTATGGAGATTGTAGCCTAAAGAGGTCAGTAGATCGGAAAGCCTGTTTTTGTCGCGTTTCAGAGCTTCGACGCAAAGTATCGGCTTGTTTGCTATGATGGTTCCTCTTGCACCGTCCAGGACAGCCACTTCCATGCCTTCGACGTCGATCTTCATGAAGTCTACCCTTTGAAAACCCCGGCTGTCAATGGTAACGATCTGAACCATTTCGACGTCCGGGCCGGCGAGTCTGGCGTTTTGCCCGGCATCCGACTGCGTGGTCCTGCCGAATTCGAGGCTGCCGCAACTGGCCATGGAGCCGTAGTCGATCTTGGGGACCGGGATATGTCCGTTGGTGTGTCCAACCGCAAGATGGAAGCAAAAAACGTTTTCGATGCTGTTGAGCGCCATGTTTCCGGCAAGCATCTGGAAAATGATCCGTTGAGGCTCGAAGGCAAACATTTTCGCGCCTTGGACCGAGTTGGCGATACTCAGTGACACGATGCCGATATTTGCTCCAATGTCCAAAACGACGGGGTCGGGAGGGCATAAAGACACACTTTCCCGGATAAGCTCCATTTGCTCCGGCTCGAGGGTCCCCGTCTGGGAAAGCTGTGAGAACACCCCGTATCGCGCGTCGGGAAGTCCCTGATCGTTATGGTTTACGATGACCGTGCCGAACTCTGTCGGCATAACCACGCTGTATCGCTTGCGATTCATGGATGATTTCCTGTGAATGACTATTATGTATTCCTATTGCTTGGACCACCCGCCGAGTTGCCGGTTTCACAATTTCTGGAAAACTCCCCAGAAGGAAAAATTACGGTCCGGCCCGGGATCGGCGGCCAGGATAACCATACCGTTATGCACAAGAAAGTCCGAAACGCGTTGCCATACGGGTATCCACCGGTGATCGGAGCCAACCCAGGGCGAGTTGGGATGCCATTGCACCATCGATTCATGTGGCAAATACAGGAACAGGATTCCCCCTTTTTTCAGGACCCTTATCCATTCCCGCAATGCCTCTTTCCAGGCGTCCAGGTGCTCCAGGCAATGGCTGCTGAATACGTACTTTGCTCCATCCAGAATATGGTAAAGGGAGCGGACGGATGTTTTGGACAATAAATTTATGTCGGTATATGGGATGAAGTCTGGCTGACATCTCCGTTCGCCCCGACCTCCACGACGGGCAGTCCCGTTTTTTGTTTCAGATATCCGATCGCCCACAGTCCATGTCCTCTTTACCGGGGACCCTTGGCGCCCACCCGGCCAGCCGGGTTATGACAATATATTGCTTATACGGCAGAGAATAGGCGTTTAGCACTAAGGATGTTGAAAGGCATGTAACCAGGTGAGGACGCCTGATGCACCTCGCAATCCCGACCTGATCGCCAAAATGATAGGATAGGTGCTGCTTGAAATGTGTGTAGCCCGTATTTGGTTCTATCGACAGTGTATAATCTGTATGGAGCAGTTTATTTAGTCTGGGACGAGCGTCAATAACCTTGATGTTTTCCAGGTGTAATAAATCTGACAGCGCACCCCCATGAACCTGGATTTCGCCGTTAACGCTTTTCAAGTAGGATATTATGCCGCTGGCAGCTATGCAATCACCGACTCCGCCCATTAAAAGCTCAATAGTTTTCACCGATGATCCTTTGCATTACGATAAATCGACGTATTTCTTTAAAAGATTATCCATTGAACATGCAAGTGACAGGCCAATTAGACTGGTTTTTGCGATTTCAGGACACACCTGCTTCCCCTCAGTTGACAGCCTTGTTTCCCTATAAAAAACAAGTCAGTTTCTGAGACAATTCAATTGCCGCTTTACATTACTATCGAGATGCGTTAGTATTAATTTCAGGAGATGGAGCCGGAGGGTGATCAAGTCGTTCAAAGACAAGGAAGCTGAGAAGATTTTTAACGGCCAATTCTCATCGAAGCTGCCGGAGCACATGCAGCGAATTGCCCTTCGAAAGCTTACTCAGATTTACGGGGCGGCCACCTTGAGCTTTCTTCGGGTACCTCCCGCCAACAGGCTCGAAAAGCTGACCGGCGACCGTGAAGGTCAGTGGAGTATCAGGATAAACGATCAGTGGAGAATCTGTTTTGAATGGCGGGACGGCGATGCCGAAAACATCGAAATCATTGATTACCACTGATGGAGGATCAAAGATGAAAACAGATATGCCGCCGGTTCATCCGGGAGAGATTCTGATCGAGGATTTCCTGAAGCCGCTCGGTATCACTCAATACCGGCTTGCTAAATCCATTGGGGTCCCACAGAGGCGGATCGGTGAGATTGTTGCAGGAAAAAGGGCTGTTACGGCCGACACAGCTCTCAGGCTTGCCCGGTTTTTTGGCACTGACGCACAGAGCTGGGTTAATCTCCAAGCCCATTATGATTTGGAGATCGCCAAAGAGAGATTGGAAGGCAGGTTGGATAAAGAAGTCACTCCTATGACGCAGGTTGCCTGACTCAAACACCAACCATCCTGGTGCAGAAATCAATTTTGTCGAAAAGCAAAAAAGGCCAGGAAAACTCCTGGCCTTGGGAAAATCTGGCTCCCCGGGACGGACTCGAACCGCCAACCTAGTGGTTAACAGCCACCCGCTCTGCCAATTGAGCTACCGGGGAACGAAGAGATGTTTTGTTTAACAGAGCGCCCCGGTTTTGTCAATAGAGGGCGGTATGGGGTGCAGAGGGCAAGATGGTGCGTAATCAGCCCCCTGCGATAAAGCGTGCAATGCGCCTGGGCGCTTATGTCCTTGAGGTTTCCTCCAGATCGAGTTCATCCTGAATTTTGATGCAGCCGATGACGCTTTGAGCCGCCGGGCATTTGCTCAGATAAGAAGCAAACGCTTCCCGGGCGGCTTCTTTTTGATCCGCCGTAACTTTGAGATGGTATTTTACTCGGATCGTAGTGATCTTGAGAATGCCCTCGACGTTTTCAATGTCTCCTTCCACATCGGCCCGGTAGAGGTCTTCGGAAGTACGGATTTTTTTCCCGGCCAGCGACGCGGCCAGCGTTCCCATCATTCAGCCGGCGGTCGCGGCGACGATATGGTCGAGAGTGGCCGCGTGCTCCTTTTCAGGTTCTACCTTGTAGAAGTTCTTTATCCCGCCGTGAACG
>OMSV01000169.1 GCA_900290385.1 Syntrophobacter sp. SbD2
CGGTAAGCTATTGATATTAATGGCTTAAATGATGCGGGGAGGTCCTAACCCCGAAAGTCCTGTTGGAGTCCCGACGGTTAAGATTTGGGAAAAGCGATGTGAGGAGTGTGGTAAGGAGTTTCAAGTATTTCGAAAGTAACTCGCAGATCCCGCAAATCCCGTGTCAATACGATGGGGCGGAAATGATGGTATGTCCTGAAATTGCCCAAAATGGCCTGGCAGGCATTCCCAGTTGCGTTTTGATTGGAACATCGTATGATTTACGGATATTCGGCATTCCAAAAGTTTTTTAGGATGGAATCCGAGCCGGAAATGCAGTTCAGCTACAGTTGGGAGTGAAGTTGGCGCATTATTCAGGCTTAGACCAGATGCTACAGAGGAATTGCATGAAATATAAAGTCTTGGTCGATGACAATTTCCACTATATGGATGAAGATGAACGCTATGCATTAGGGGAGTTTGATACAGCGGAGGACGCCATTGCCGCTTGCAAAAAGATTGTCGATGAATGTCTAAGGAGGTCCCACAAACCCGGGATTACATCAAAAGAACTTTTCGAGGGCTACGTCGGATTCGGGGAGGATCCCTTCATCGTCCCGCCGGCCGAGCCGTACTTTAGCGCCTGGGATTACGCTCGAGAACGTTGCATGGAGATCTGTCGTGAGGAGGATGCTGTCGCTTCGGTCCTGCGCTATCCCGCCTGGCCACCGGAGTTGGCGGGGTTTGGCGCGGTGCTTCTCGTGGCGATTGGTCGTAAGGGGCTTGGCCCAGTTGAGCGCCAAGCGCTGGAGGCTTTCCGTCGAGCCATCGAAGGGTACCCTAACGCCATGCCGTGCGGAGGTGTTTGGTATTGGCTGCGTCTGGAGCACGAAAACGTTGCTTTTACAATCTATTTGCATTCGGACCGTTTCAAGCTTCACGCTGACGGCATCCAGCCGGTTCGGGTGGAATGGGAGTTGCGGTTCTGGGGCAGCGGCCAGCGTGACCTCCGGAAGGGAGACGCTGTCGCAGCGTTCGAGGCGATGCGTCAGGCTGCACTAAATCCAGCCTTTACCCTCAAGGCCCAAGCCTAAAGATGCAAGCGAAGCCCCTAACGAGCGGCTACAACTGGATCGCTACAGCGGCCTGCTCCCCTTATCCACCAAGCCGCCTTTAGGCTGAACTATGATCTCCTTATGCGTTAACGATCTGAGCATCAGGTATCCTCATCTTTTCTGCAAGCCAGATCAGTGTTTCCTCAATATAGCTTCCCCCAAATCGAAAGGGAGCGGTCAATTCATTTGCTTACCACACGGAACCCTCTTGCAAATTGACATTTTCTGTTTCGGGGCATATGGTCTTGCGTAGGTGCCTTGTAGCCTGGAGATTGGCCAATATTCATCTGTCTGTGAATGCTGAAAAAACATCGAATCGCAGGAGGTCCCGTTGATAACAAGACTGTTGGAACCAGTGTCCATAGGACCGATCACGCTAGCCAACCGAGTCGTTATGACGGCCATGCACCTTAATTACACTCCTCACGGCGAAGTCACCGATCAATTTGTGAATTTTTACGCTGCACGGGCAAAAGGTGGAACCGGACTGATCATTATCGGTGGTGCTGCCATTGACGAACAGGCCGCAGGATTCGATCTATTCCTGTCCATAATGGATGATCGTTACATCTCTGGACTTGCGCGTCTCACGAACGAGATTCATAAAGAGGAGTCCAAGATCGCTGTGCAGCTTTACATGGCCGGCGCATACTCCTTATGCGGTTTGCAGGGATTGCCTACTCTGGCGCCTTCAGAGTGCACCAGCTTTTTCACTCGACAGAAAACCACGCCTATGACCCTGGAAGATATTGAGCGGGTTCAGCAGGATTTTGTCGCAGCAGCTTGTCGGGCAAAGAAAGCTGGATTTGATGCCGTAGAGGTGATTGCATCCGCAGGGTATCTCATTTGTCAGTTTCTCTCCCCTCAGACCAACAAGCGGGACGACAAATACGGAGGCTCTCCCGAAAATCGTATGCGCTTTGGGCTGGAAACTATCCGGCGTGTGCGTGAGGAAATCGGTACGGACATGGCGCTTATAGTGCGAGTGTCTGGGAATGATTTTGTTCCCGGCAGCAACACTAACAGGGAATCCCGAATATTTGCCAGGGCCGCGCAGGAAGCGGGCGCCGATTGCATAAATGTCACGGGCGGATGGCACGAGAGTCGGGTCCCGCAAATCACTTTCGATTTGCCGCAAGCCGGATACGCATATCTGGCTCGAGGGATTAAAGAAAACGTGGACATCCCGGTCATAAGCTGCAACAGGATCAATGACCCCTTCGTTGCCGAAGAAGTTCTCAAGGGAGGCATCGCGGATCTTGTGGGAGTTGCAAGGGGACACATCGCTGACCCCGAATTCGTCAAAAAAGCCAGGGAGGGAAGGCCGGAGGAGATCCGGCGTTGCGTGGCGTGCAATCAACGATGCTTCGATCACGTATTTCAAGGGCTGCCTGTGGGGTGCGTGGTGAATCCCAGGGCGGGAAAGGAACTGCAAACCGAATTGGAGCCGGCAACGGAGCCCAAAAAGATCCTCGTGGCAGGCGCAGGCCCGGCAGGATGCGAGTTGTCGGTAACCGCGGCCCTTAGAGGACACAAGGTTATCCTGTGCGACAAAGAAAGTCACATTGGGGGCCAGGTGCACTGGGCGGCATCAGCCACCGGGAAACATGACTTTCGTTATCTTTTCGATTACTTCAGAGCGGTTCTTCCCAAATATGGGGTCGAGCTGCGCATGGGGGTCGAGGTAACGGCCGAGTTGGTGCAAAAAGAAAAGCCCGACGTGGTGGTAGTGGCTACCGGCGCAGCGCCATTCAAGCCTCCCATTTCCGCTGTTGAATCGCCCAACGTGGATCAGGCTTGGGACGTGCTCAAAGGCAATGCCGCGACAGGCGCAGACGTGGTAGTGGTGGGAGGCGGTTCCGTGGGTCTTGAAACTGCTCTTTCTCTTGCCGCAAAAGGAACTATATCGCCCGAGCAACTGTATTTCCTCGCACTCCACGGCGCTGAATCGCCCGAAGTCCTTCGTGAACTTATGGTGAAGGGCGTAAAGAAGGTCACCGTCATAGAAATGCTGACGCGGATGGCTCAGGACGCGGGGCCGTCCACGAGATGGGTGCTGCTCAAAGAATTGGGGATGCGCGCGGTCAACCTCGTCACCGACGCCAGGATGAAGGACATTCAGCCTGGTAAAGTCGTGTATACTGATCGCCAGGGGAACGACGTGACAATTCCGGCGGATTCGGTGGTTCTGGCAATGGGCGCCAGGCCGGAAAATTCGCTCGCAAAATCTCTCGAAGCGGCCGGTGTCAAGAACGTGCGCGTCATAGGCGACGCAAACAAAGTCGGCCGCATGGGCAATGCAATGGACGACGGCTTCTCCCTCGGCCGGGAGTTGTAAAAGGGGGAACTTTGGATCGACGCGAAGGGACGAAGGATTTCCGGAACGGATGAGGAATCGGGTCTCCGCCAATCCCAGGCTTCTTACAGCAATGATTTCGATGCCAATAATGGCCTTCTGAGCACAAAAAATGCCTGTTGTTTGGAAACTAATCTTTAAATAACAGTATGTTAGCTTGGCCCGTTCGACCGTTCGATTCAAATTCTGCGTTGGGATGCCTTCTGCGCCTTTCCCGCTATTGAAGCAGTATGATACCCGTTATGGCGACGATGTTGCCGATAATGAATAACAGGACGGTAAACCCTATTAAATCACGAATGCTTATCTTGGCTATTGCCAGCAGGGGCAATGTCCAGAAGGGGCAGACAATATTCCAGATACTCTCGCCCCATGCAACACCCATGGCAACTTTCCAGTGCTCGACACCCAACTGCGCGGCAGCGGGCAGCATGAACGGCGCCTGCACAACCCAGTGCCCCCCGGCTGAAGGAATAAAAACACTGATAATGAGAGAAGAGAAGTAACAACACAGTTCGAAAGTCTTGTAAGAGGACATCGCCAAAAGCCAGCCGGATATCACGAAGACCAAGCCGCTTCCTTTCATAATCCCCATTATGCCGGCATAGAAGGGAAATTGCAGAATAATCCCGGCGGCAGTGCTGCTTCCCTTGGTTACAGCGTTTGAGTAGTTCATGAGCGTACCATGGGCAAGTATCCCAAGGATCAGGAACGTGAATATGATTATATTCAAGTTGAGATTAAACCCATTTTTCCAATAATAATAAATAATATATATAAGGCCCATCAATCCCAGTGTGTAGTTCAGGATTTTGCTGGACTCGATGCGGTCTGCCAATTGCTTTTCGACAGGGCCCTCAACGACCGCAACCTGTTCTTCCTGGAAGAGCGCAGGATCGGCCAAAACGGTATCTTCCTTTTTCGGAATCATCAGTAGGAGCACAAAGGGAATTACGATAGCGAGGGTAATGGTGATAAACAGCGCCTGAGTATGAAAGATGGTTTGGGAGAGGGGAACGAGCCCCATATCCTTTTCAAGGAAATGCCCTTTGGTGTTTATAAGCAGGGGAACAGATGCTGAAAGGCCGCCATGCACAATGATGACTCCGGAATAAGCTGCCGCGACCATAAGGCGAAAATCCACATCCGGATGCAGTTTGGCGGATTCTCGAGCGAGCAGGCCGCCTGCGATCAAGCCCAGCCCCCAATTCAAGTAATAGAGAGCCATTGAGACAAAACCAATGAAAAGGACGGTCTGCCAGGGAGTACGAGGTATGCGGGCGATATCCTGCAGAAACTTGTGCACGATCCGGGCCGAGGCCAGAGCATAGCCCGTAACGACTATAAGCGTCATCTGCATGGAAAAGGCCAGTATGTCGAAAAATCCCTGCCCCCAGTAACCGGCTATCTCCACGGGGCCTTTGTGGGTTATGCCCATCGCCATGGCAACGACTACCAGCGATATGATCCAGGCAATTGCAAAAGGGTCGGGAAGGTACTTTTGCATCAGGTTTACGAAAAACATGAGAATTCTGTTGATCATTTTTTCATACCTCACTTCTGTTTGGCGGTGCGCTTATCCGTTCACTTCGACGGTCAAACATAGCGGGCCGATGCCTTTAACTGGTTTATGAGCTTTTTCATAAACTTCTTCCTGATTTTCGGGACCTCTTCCTTCGGATACTTGTAAAATCCCTCTCCTGTCTTGACGCCCAGTTTCCCTTCCTTTACCTTCTGCCTCAAAAGGTTATTGGCAGACTGGGAATTATCCATTACCTTCAACAGGTTATCGCCAACGATACACCAAATGTCCAACCCGCCGAAGTCGGCCACCTCCAGTTGTCCGGTTGTGGCGTACCTGAAGGCCGGCCCGAACTTAAGGGCCTTGTCCACGTCTTCGGGCGCCGCGATACCCTGTTCGATGATCGAGAAAGCCTCCCTGGCGACACCTTGCTGAATCCGGTTTGCCACAAGACCGGGCACGTCTTTGAGGACCTTGACCGTTTGCTTCCTGATCCCGGCATAAAGTTGTTCGACCTCCTCGTAGATCGATTCAGGCATATTGCCGAAAAAGGACAGTTCCACGATGGGCATGAGGTGGGCCGGGTTATACCAGTGGTTTACCATCACCCGCTGTTTGCGCTCATCACTCAGGCGAACCATCATATCGTTTAACTTCAGACTGGACGTATTACTGGCCAGAATGGCATGCTGCGGGGAGCATCCGCCCAGTTCCTGCAATAAGCGCTGTTTGAGTTCCAGGTCCTCAGGGACTGCCTCTATCACATAATCGCGGTCTGCTGCCGACTTCTTGAGATCCGTGAATGTTTTGATTCTCTGAAGGGCTGCCTCTATTACATGGGGCTCAATGAATTCTTCCTCGGACAACAGCTCGAGTTCTTCCCTGATTTCTTCCATCGCTGCATTCAGCCTGGTATCATCTATGTCGTATAGATTTACATCATAGCCATACATGGCAAAAGACTCGGCAATACCATGCCCCATCGTTCCCGAACCCACTACGGCGATTTTTTTGATCATGCCGGACCTCAATCCTGAGTTTGGTTAATTAATAACCTAAACCACTGACATGGTCAGTGGTGGGGTGTGGGGGCGAAGGCCCCACA
>OMSV01000025.1:0-1481 GCA_900290385.1 Syntrophobacter sp. SbD2
CTGAGCGAAGCGAAGAATCTCGCTTTGAATTCCTTCGCCATCAGCCACTTCCATCGGCAGAGCAAGATCCTTGCGGAGTTTATCCTGAGCGGGCCAGAGCGAGATCCTTCGCTCAGGATGACGGCGAAGGACTCAGAAAGACAGGCTGGCTGATTTTTTCACACCTCCGTTGGCCTGGGCTTTGCTAGGCCGCCCCTTCGGGGCTGGGGGTTGCAGGTGGGGATCAGTTTTGAACTTCAGACACCGGGAGACACCGGGCCAACTCACATTTAGGACACTGCGCAACACCGGGGACTCTGCGCTCTGCAATCGGCGGTTTTCACCCCTTCCACGTCTACACCGAAAAGAAGCGCCGAGAGAAACTGAACCCGGTCAGGCGCCGGCTGGTCAGTTCGCCTGGCGATTGGCCGTGGTCAAGCTGCCGGTATTACCATGACGTGTCCGTGCTCCGCATGGATCGACCCGACCGAGCGGGCAGCACGGAACCTGTCCCTTCGGGACATCGCAGGGTCGAAAAATGTGATTTTCGTTAGCTCTCGCGGGCCGAAGGCCCATGGGGACAGACTCCAAAAACCAGGAGTCTGCGCCAGCCCGCGTATGCATCACCCGCGCTTGTCCTAGGGTTGCGCCCGAAGATTTCTGAGAGGCCCTTGGCAGGAAGGCCTTTCTATGCTGGCAAAAGACTGACCAATAAACAACCGAAAGACCTCGCGAAATATTCGCGAGCGGCATCCTCCAGGTATTGTCGTCCGTAAGGCTCTCGCATGTCCATAATCCTAGCTGCGATTACCTTGCCGATGAATATTCCACTCGCACGAAGATATTCGTCACGTACTTGATCCGAGTCTGAAAGCGTCGTCGGTTTCATAGCCTTAAGCCTTCTAGGTGAATACATACTTGTAACCCTCGCGTCGCAGTTAAGCGTATCAAGCTACCCCAGTAGAAGCCAAATGGAGTCGTCAGCGCACGTTTAACCCACCGCCGGGCCTCGGGTATTGCATTAATTTTGTGCTGCGCCGGCGCGTAGTGAGACAAATGTGCGTTGCTGAGGAAAACTTAAAAAAAGGGGGCACCCTTTTGGACGCCCCCTCTGGCTATTCGGTCAGCGCTTTGACGCTGGCGAGCAGCCCCAGAAAGACGGCAAGTCCTTGGATGAAATTCCAAAGAGTTTTGCCGTCATCCGCTGGCGGTGGTTCCGGTCCGACTTCGACCAGGGTGTATCCGCAGCCAAAGCGCGCAAAAGGTCCAATCACGGCCGTTTCCTCCTTTCTGCCGAGCTCGCTTCTCGGCGGAGTTGACGGGGCAGCCTTCAACAAGAAGCTTAATAGCCTGACTCGCTATTTCAAGACTTGTGTACATCGTGCCAAGTGGCGCGGGATGATCTTCACTAAAGGCCTTGTGGCATTGATTGCAGCGGAAGCGCTGAAGGCCGTTTCGGTGTTTCCCGAATTTCTTGCAGCGGGTCTGGCAATTATGGCAGG
>OMSV01000025.1:1491-2332 GCA_900290385.1 Syntrophobacter sp. SbD2
ATGGCAGGTCATTGTGAGCCTCTTGCCTTTCTTCGGGGATTGGCTCACAATGCAGCTTGTGAGGGCTCATTGCGAGCAATCGCCGTGAGTTCTGCCCCGCTCTCAGTTCCCGCTGAGAGCGGGGCTTATTGTTTACTCCCTACCGAATCTGGCAAATCTAAAAGGTCTGCCGGCCTGACTTCGAGTGATCACTGCACGATCAACAAGCCTCCTCAAAACAGTGTTTATGAACGCCAGAGGGTTTTGAATTCCCTGGAAAGTGTACCCCCAAGTTTGGAGCCTATCTCGAATCTCAGAAGCTGTCAGTTGTTGGCCTGCCGGATAGCTGTTGAGTGCAGCCAAAACAAGGTCTGTCCAGGCCATCTCGGATTGAATTTGCTGTCCAATAGCGTTCTGAAGTCCAATTCTCGTACCTCGGAGCTGAACGATCTCAATATCCAGTTTATTTCGCTGCTCGGTCTTCTGAGCAATTTGTGCATCCACTTCCTGCAAGGCTTCTTGAAGAATCTCTTCCATGTTTTTGCCTCTGTCCTATATGACGAAATCATACGTTATGGAGTTACCTCATGTCAAGAAATATTTTAGATAAATCCCTGCCGGGGTGGAAACAGGCCATTGAATACTCTGAGGCTGAGTTAAAGGAAGTCGAACGTCGCGCGCAACAAGTTCGCGCAGCTATCGGCAGGTTTAAGGTCAATCTGAAGAGAAGAGCACTTTGGCCAGGCACCCAAGACTCCGAAACTAAGTCAGCAACGCGGAATTAGCGCACTACCCGGCGGCCAGCCGTTTCGGAACATGCCTGGTGGTTGATCGG
Source organism: Syntrophobacter sp. SbD2 (assembly GCA_900290385.1). The sequence goes on from OMSV01000025.1 coordinate 2,306, forward strand.
TCTCTGCCCTGAATCAGTGCTGGTTTT
>OMSV01000117.1 GCA_900290385.1 Syntrophobacter sp. SbD2
CGACGCCTCCCTTCATGCAGCGCTCGAACCCAAAAAGCTTTCCGACTGTCGCTCCGGCTCCGGCCCCCGCGTTGCCTTCCTCGACGGGTTCCGACGTTGCGTTGCGGCAAGCCTCGATGGCCAATTCCGCGCCGGGATAGACCCCCGTTCTGTTGACCCCCAGGTCAAAGATGATAGCGCCTGCGACTATAGGCACCACTCCGTAGCCGGTGACAAAGCCGATATTGCGTTCTTTCAGGTATCTTCTCACCCCGTCGGCGGCGCTCAACCCGAAGGCGCTTCCTCCTGAGAAGAAGATCCCGTGTGCTTTTTCAACCAAATTGAGAGGGTTCAATGTATCGGCCCCAAAGGTCCCCGGCGCCCCTCCCCTGATGTCAACTCCAGCCACCGCGCCCCCTTCGGGCAAAATAATCGTGCATCCGCTGGGGATCCCTTCCAGTTGGGCGTGGCCCACCCTTACTCCTTCTATAGCCGTAATCGTGTCGTTTTCCATCCGTCAGCTTCCCCGATAATGCTAAAGCAGGTATCTATTTTGGCAATTTCCATTCCGGTTTCATTGATCCATGGGCCGGATGGACGACCGGTCAGATGCGCCGGACCGGCATGTTACAGCAGCTTGAATTTTTCCGCAATAAGCCGCCTGAAACGCGGAGTATAGAGTAGTTCGAAGGTCTGCTCCTTTCCGGGAAACAGGCGCATTGCCTGTTGCCGCACGGCTTGAACGATCCGGTGCGCCTCATCGAGCGGCATGGGCGACTGTGCGATAAGAGCAAGAGAGAAATCAACCAGCCTCCTGAGATGTCTGATTCGTTTGTTTTCTTCCTTGATTTCAGCTTCGGTATATTGGCGTGTGGGTCCGCTGCTTTCCATATTTATTGCCTCGTTTTGAGCCGGAAATTCCCTCCGGAAAGCACTTATCGAAGTTTCAGCACCCCGGAGACAAGAGATAATTCTAATAATAACCTTTAAGTCCATGCCGAAAGCAGACGAGGCGCATTGACATTGCGCGAGGGTTTGATAATGAATATAAGTTCATATTCGAGATGGAAAACGTTCCGGACACTATAAGCTTTCAAGCGAAAACAGGCAAAAATTCAGAGGAGAGATTTCGATGAGACCGGTGGAAATTAAAAGGGACGTTTACTGGGTTGGCGCCCTGGACTGGAACATTCGCGACTTTCACGGTTACTCCACTCCGAATGGGTCCACTTATAACGCCTACCTGGCAATAGACGAAAAAATCGCGCTTTTCGATACGGTCAAGAAGCCTTTCAAAAATGACCTCATCGAGTGCATAAGCAAGATAATCGACCCCAGGCAGATCGACTACCTGATAGTGAATCACGTGGAAATGGACCATTCGGGGAGCGTGCCCGACATTGTGGAACTAGTTCGGCCGGAGAAGTTGATATGCTCGCCGATGGGCAAAAAGGCCCTCATGGACCATTACGGCCGTGAGGACTGGCCATACCATGTGGTCGAGACCGGACAAACCCTGAAGCTCGGAAAAAAAACGGTCAGTTTTCTTGAAACCCGTATGCTCCACTGGCCTGACAGTATGATGTCATATATACCGGAAGACAGGCTGCTGCTGTCCAGCGACGGCTTTGGGCAGCACTGGGCAACCAGTCAGAGGTTCGACGACGAAGTTGACGCGGCTGAACTCTTTCAGCACGCCGCCAAGTACTACGCCAATATCCTGCTGCTCTTTTCGCCTCTCGTTCAAAAGCTGATCGCAAAGGTTGCTGAATTGGGGCTCGACATAGATATGATAGCTCCCGATCATGGCCTTATCTGGCGCAAGGACCCCGGAGCCATAATCCAGGCTTATCAGAAATGGAGCAGGCAGGAAAGCCGTCGAAAAGCCCTTGTCATCTACGATACGATGTGGCAGGCGACCGAGAAGATGGCCTGTGCCGTTGGCGAAGGGCTCAAAGAGGAGGGCCTGGACTTTAAAATGTTCAACTTAAAGTTCAATCACCGGAGCGACATCATGACTGAGGTGCTCGACTCAATGGCGCTCGTTCTGGGCTCTGCGACGATAAACAACGGCATGATGCCCGCAATGGCCGACCTGCTAAGCTACATGAAGGGCTTGCGCCCGGCCGGCAAAGTTGGGGCTGCCTTCGGTTCCTATGGCTGGAGCGGGGAGGCGGTAAAGCTCATCTCGGAAGCAATGCGTGAAATGAACGTCAATCTGGTTGGCGATGGGGTCCGCGTTAAATATTCTCCCAAAAAAGAGGACCTGGGCAGGTGCATTGAACTGGGCCGGCAGGTTGCACGCGCGGCTTTATTGGAAAAATGAATAGTGAGTAGTGAATAGTGAGCAGTGAAAAAGGGGCGTTTGGAGTCGAGAAGCCTATGAAGAGAGTGCTTTTTCTGTGTTATGGGAATGCCTGCCGGAGCATAATGGCCGAAGCCCTTGCGCGCCATTTCTGGGGAGAGGGTATGGAAGCCTGTTCAGCAGGATTGATGCCCCTGGGGTATATTCCGTCTGAGACGCTGGAAGCACTCAGAGAGGCGGGGATTTCGACCGATGGACTCTATTCGAAAGGTCTTTCCGAGGCGCATCCCGCTGATATAGACTACCTTGTAAACCTTACTCAGTTTGAGGTTGGCCCGTTTATTCCCCCAGTCTTTCGCGGAAAGCTGATCCTCTTTCCTGTCCGGGACCCTTTTGGACAGGGTATCGAATCATATAGGAAAGTAAGAGAAGAGCTTAAAGGGCTAGTCAGGCAAAAGCTGCCCGGGCTTATTGGAGCAGTGAATAGTGAATAGTGAGCAGAAAAAGCAAGAGAAAATAACTCCTCTTGGTTTTATCGCTTTGCGAGGAGAAGGGAACCGTGAACAGTGAAAAGCAAGGGCGTGGTTATAAGTCAGGATACTCTGAGCAATTGCTTGGCTCACTGTTCGCTGCTCACCGTTCACTTAAAGTGAGAATTGCCCTCGTAACCGCCCTGATGATTTTTTTCTCTCCGGCTCCCTTGCATACCGCCGCCGAGGGGTCGTTTGACTTCGATATAATCATAAAAAACGGGTTGATATATGACGGCTCCGGGGGCTCGCCGTTCAAGGCCGACCTGGGGGTTAAGGGGGACCGCATCGCGTCGGTGGGCGTCCTGAGGGGGGCTTCCGCCCGAACCGTCATCGAGGCGAAAGACCTTGCGGTTGCGCCCGGCTTTATCAACATGCTTTCCTGGTCGACAGCTTCCCTGATAATAGACGGCCGTTCGCAGAGCGAACTCCGCCAGGGGGTTACCACCGAAATCTTCGGGGAGGGCGAATCGATGGGTCCGCTCAACCCGGAAATGAAGCGCCGGACTATTTCCGCACAGGGTGAACTCAAGTTTGATATTGCCTGGACCACGCTTTGTGAATACCTGAGTTACTTGGAGAAACGGGGAATTTCCCCGAACGTCGCTTCCTTTGTAGGCGCCGGAACTGTAAGGGAAAATGTCATAGGCCTGGATAACAAAAGGGCGTCTGCGGCTCAACTCGGCAAGATGTGCGAACTTGTCAGGATCGAGATGGAGGGTGGTGCTCTGGGCGTTGGCTCTTCACTGGGTTACGCCCCGGATATGTTCGCGACGACCGATGAGCTTATCGCCCTGGGCCGCACTGCCGCGAAGTACGGCGGAATGTATATCTCTCATGTGCGAAACGAGGGGGACGCTTTGATCGAAGCGGTCGAAGAACTCCTTTGTATAAGCCGGGAGGCCGGGATTGCGGCGGAGATTTATCACCTCAAAGCCGGTGGAGAAAGAAACTGGCCCAAAATCGACGGCCCAAAATCGACCGTGTAATTTCGATGATCGAATCGGCTCGCAGGCAGGGTTTGCGCATAACCGCCGACATGTACCTCTACACGGCCAGTTCGAACAGGCTTTCTTCGAGGTTGCCGGCGTGGGCGCACGAAGGCGGAGAAGAGGCCCTGCTCGACAGGCTTCGAGATCCCGTGCTGCGCAAAAAGATCGGCGATGAAATGCGCCTGCGGGGCAAGATGCCAAAAACGATATTGGCCGGGTTCAATGCCGAAAGGTTGCGCCCGCTCACCGGCAAGACCCTTGAAGAGGCCGCCGGGATACTCGGAAAAGACCAGGTTGAAACAATGCTCGAGCTGGTCGATGAAGATAACGCCGCTACGCGCGTTGCCACATTCGTCATGAGCGAAGAGAACATCAAAAAAGAGATCCGCCAGCCCTGGGTATCTCTGGGGTCAGATGCGGTTTCAATTTCGGCGGAAGGCGTGTTTCTAAACCAGTCAACCCACCCGCGCGCCTATGGAAACTTCGCCAGGCTGCTGGGAAAATATGTGCGTGAGGAA
>OMSV01000075.1 GCA_900290385.1 Syntrophobacter sp. SbD2
GCTTAAGTTAGCGCTTATGGGAGGAAGGGGAGACGGTTTTGTCTCGGCGTCACAGTGTCTCCGTATCAGTCTTTTCGCCGCGTCACCGCGTCTCCTCATCCCCCTGTCGGCCCTCGCTCTCCTCTGTGTCTCTACTTCGAAAAGGCCGCCCACAAGGGGCTAGACTACGGTTGGTGCGGGCAACTTTTCGTGGTTCCGGGTGTCCCAACGGGACATGAGATGCTGTGGTGCAAAATCAGGCTTTCAGCTTGTTACGTGCCGGTCATCGTATCTTTAAGTATCCCTTTGCCTGACGGTGGATGGCGGGGCTCGTCCGGTCGGAAACATTGGCGGCGACCCGCTCAAGGGCGGCGGTCACCAGGCGCTGGAGACCTGGCTTCATCTTGCCCACGTGCTGAAATGTGTTCAACATGCGCGAAGCGTTCGTGTAGTTGATCGGCGCAAGCTCGATCACCCTGTCGGCAATCCAGTTTACGCCCCGCTCGTTCCAGATCATCTTGTTATTGTTGGCCATGCTCAGGAAAAGCGCGCGGCACCAGGTCGGCTGAGTGATCTGGAAGGCCGGCCTGCTGCGCTCCCTTTCAATTTGTTCAAACACGTCCTTGCACGTTCCGCTGCCAATGACACGTAGGTAATTGGCATATCCTGTTATATTCGAATGCCACCGGCCGTAAACTTCCTCCAGAACATCAAGCCGTTCGGGGGCGGAACTGCAATTGAGGGCGAGCAGGGCGGAAACCTTGTCATTTGCGGTAGTGGCTCGGCGGAAGTGATCCAGTATGGCCATGTGGCCCAGGGTGGTGTCCTTTACGGTTATCAACTCCAGCAGCACGTTTTTGAGCAGCCTGTCTTCGAGCCCGTCCAGCACTGTTTCGGCGGACCACGGCGCGTAGGTGTCAAGACGGTCGAACTGCTCCTGCAACTCCTGCCGGTAGAGATTATGGACAGAGAGCATGAGTTGTTCCCTCGCATCGACAAGTTCGGGGAACCATGCGCTGTACGTCCTGTCCATCGGCTGCTCGTCGATTCTGAGGAAAAAAGCCTTCAGAGCGGGCGGAAGGGAGCTGTCCGAAAGGATTTCTCCATACAGCCCCAGCCATAGGGGACCTATTTTTTTCGTCTCGCCTGGATTGAGCAGTTTTTTGCGTTCGATATCCGTGAGCATGCGCATTGCGTTGACGCGGCAGTAAGAGTTCGGGTCGAACCTTGCCTGCATGATGAGCGTATCGGCGTCCGCGCTCTGGTCTTCGAAGGTACCGTAGAAGGAGTAATCCCTGTTAATCGAAGCGAAAGCGGGCGGTTCCGGGAGATTTTCGAAAGTGAGTTCGGCCTGTGGTTCGTTCAACTCGAACACCCGATCGGTTCCCGGAATGTCCCTGCCGTATGAATCGACCAGCGCGAGCCGGATAGGAACGACAAAGGGGGGTTTTGCTTCATCAGTTTCCTGGCGCAAAACAATTTTAAAGGTCTTCTTTTCAAGGTCCCGGAAAGTTCTCGCGCGCACAATGGGGTAGCCGATCCTGTAAAGCCATTGTTTTTTGAATTGATCGAGCCGCCTGCCGGACACCTCTTCAAAGCATTCGAAAAACTGGCCGGTATTTGCGTTCTTAAAACGATAGCGCGTGAAGTAGAGCGCCTTGCCGGCTTTGAACCTTTCATCTCCCAGCAGCAGGCGGAGCATGCGGATAACTTCTGCCGCCTTGACATAGGTGACCCCGTCTATCAGTTCGTCAGGGTCATTGAAGCCTTCGCGCACGATGCGGCCGGCATGTCCGGAGTCCTCTATGGAAAGCGGGCCGAGGAGCGGACTTCGAATGCTTTCAACCTGGTTGAGCCTGACCACTGCCGGATCGAAAACCTGCGCCATGAACTGCCTCTCGACGTCCACGGTGAAGGCCTCATTGAGCCAGACGTCAAAGGGGGTCTCCATAGTCGTTTCACTGCCGCACTGGTTGTGTTCGAACTCGTGTACTATCACTGCGTGGGCGTAAAGGAGGAACTGGTCGAGCGTATGCTCGCCGACCAGCGCCGCATCAGTAACGATTGTGGTGTTTCCGGCGTTTTCCATGCCTCCGAAATTGGACCTGCCCATGCAGATGGTGCGATAGGTATCTCCCGTGTATTGATAGTCCTGGGTAGCTTTGACCCACAGGACCGACTTTTTGAGGATTTTCATCGGGACCTGCACGCCACTGATTTCGCCCGGAGGAACAAGGTATGCGAGATTTACGGCGCGGCCGTCATCATATACTACACGGTCCCTGAGAACATCCCAAGTCCCTGCGCAGGCGATGAAAAGGTAAGGGGGCATCGGAATTGGATTGTTGAAAGTGATGGTCTGCCTGTCCGGTTGACCGGGCCTGCGAACTGGAACGCCGCCGGGGTTGGTTGCAGGGTCTATATCTCCGTTGCTTATGAGATGCGTATAGGCGATGCCGGCTTCCATGGTCGTTCTCATTGTACACTTGGCGCGGCAGTCGTCGAAAATGGGCATTATCTTCTGAAAGCCCCATTGCTGGCACTGGGACATATACTGCTGCGGGGCCCCTGGTGGGGTGACGTCCTTGTAGATGCCTTCCAGGAGGTAATCCGAAGGATGGCACACACTCNNGCTCCTGCGCGGCAGTCATCCGGAGGCAATTTGCAGCTTCGACTCCGTTGTTTAGGAAGTTGAGATATATGTCCAGATGTTCAAGGTGTATGGGAAGTTCACCGAAGTCCTCACGAAGATATCTATATTTTTCACCGGGCAAGCTAGTCCTCCTGATCTGCACTAACATCGTCCATCATGCGGCCTCGCACGACCATATTGGTGCAAAAGCGGCTGTGTATTTGGTCCAGCGCACGGTCGAGCCGCCCCTGCCTGTCGGTTTTTTCCCTTGATGAACTCATAGTCATTTGACTGGGGCCGGAAGCAAAGTTTGATACGCCTATTCCTATCAGGCGCACCTTTTGCGCCAGCTTCAGGTCCGATAAGAGCGTATGTCCGGTGTGAAACAGAACGTCAGTGGTGTCGAACGGCTCCGGCAGGGTGCGGCTTCTGGTGATCGTTTTGAAATCGGAGAGCTTTATTTTCAGAACCACCGTCCTTGCCTTGAACCCGAGTTTGCGAATTTCACGGCCCACTTCCTCGGCCTGCGACAGCAGCATCTTCTCAAGCTCTGCTATGTTGCCGGTGTCCTCGGCAAGGGTATGTTCGGAGCTGATAGATTTGGGGTCGCCGTAAGGCTCGACCGCAGAATTATCTATTCCCTGCGCCTTTGCGTAGAGGGCGGCGCCCCATTTGCCGAATTTATTTTCCCACAACTGCGCTGGAAACTTCAAAATGTCCGAGACAAAAACAATGCCCAGCTTGCGCAGTTCTTCCCCACTTTTCCTGCCCACTCCTGGAATTTTACCAACCGGTAAAAGTTTCAGAAATTCTTTGACCTGCTCTTCTTCAAGTATCGTCAGCCCGTCGGGTTTCTTGAAATCCGAGGCGATTTTGGCGAGAAATTTGTTTGGCGCTATTCCGATTGAACACGTAAGGGAAGTGGCTTCGCGGATCGCCGCTTTTACCCGATGGGCCAGGGCGGATGAAGGACCGTGGAGCCTTTCCGTCCCGGTGATGTCCGCAAAAGCCTCATCGATTGATACTTGTTCGACAACAGGCGATATCCCGCGCAGGATTTCCATGACAATGCGGGAGACCTCTTTATAACGGCCCATCCGGACGGGAAGAAAAACCCCCTGCGGGCAAAGCTTTCTCGCCTGGAAAACAGGCATGGCTGAATGAACGCCGAAGCGCCTGGCCTCATAGGACGCAGCGCAAACCACCCCGCGCATTGCGCCGCCCACCAGTACCGGCTTTCCGATCAACTCCGGGTTGTCCGACTGTTCCACGGCGGCGAAAAATGCGTCCATGTCCAGGTGCATTATTCTTCTTGTCACGGGACTTTTCACTTTACAAGCATAACCGGACAGTGGGAAAGGACCCCGACCTTGAAGCTGATTGTCCCCCAGCCTTCGGTGACGTTTTCGGGGTCGAGTTTGTGTGATCTCATTATAATCAAATCGACACCGTGTGCGACCGCAAAATTGACTATTTGGTAAACCCGTCCGCCGTAAAGTATGTGCTTTTCCATTAAGAGGCCTTCCCGGCCGTATTCGGCTATGAGTTTATCGATTTTCCTGCCGGCTCGAGCTCCAAGTTGCCGGTAAAATTTCTGAAAGTCTTCGGAATCGGCTTCTTCAACGGTTTCGATTACGTGAAGCAGAGTAACGACAGCTCTGTTTTCCAGCGCCATTTCGACGGCGATATCCATCGCTTTGTGGTTTCTTTCCGTCAGGTCCGAGGGTACAAGAATGTTTTTAAACATTTAGGCCTCCGAGGTTAATCATACAGAGCGGATTAGACAAAAACAGGCACGGTGATTGGGAATTTAAGACCGAAGCAAGCCGGTAACCAGATGGTAAGTTGACTTCCTTGCGCTGAAACAATTGACAATTA
>OMSV01000041.1:0-2654 GCA_900290385.1 Syntrophobacter sp. SbD2
CGGGCAGCGGCTCGGCTGGCACTATGGCTTCGCCGCCGCCGGCGCCGTCATGGTCGCAGGCCTCTGCCTCTACCTCCTCGGGCAGCACACCCTCTCCCCGGACCTCCTCACCAGGACAGCGGGACGGCCGCAAGAGAGAAAGCCCCTCACGCGCGACGAGCGGAGGCGGGTCTGGGCCCTGGTGCTGCTGTGCGCGCTCAATATCATCTTCTGGGGCATCTACGAGCAGCAGGGCAACACGTTGCAGCTCTGGGCCGACCGGAACACGAACTGGAACTTTCTGGGTCTGCACATCCCCTCGACCTGGTTCCAGGCGTTCAATCCGCTCCTGATCTTCCTCTTGGCCCCGCTCCTGAACATATTCTGGTCCCGGCAGTCCCGCAGGCGCTCGGAGCCATCGAGCATCATGAAGATGGCCTTGGGTTGCTTCCTGGCAGGCGCAGCCTACGTGGTCATGGTCCTCGCAGCGCAGGGGACTGGACCCGAGGAGCGGCGCAGCGTCGCATGGCTCATCGGGACGGTCTTCATCCTGACAATGGGCGAGCTCTATCTCTCGCCGATCGGCCTCTCGTTGGTCACAAAGGCAGCTCCAGCGCGGATCGTGTCGATGATGATGGGTATCTGGTTCCTATCGAGTTTCTTCGGCAACTACCTTTCAGGGTTCCTCGGCACGTTTTGGGATCGGATGCCCCATGACGCCTATTTCCTTATGCTAACGGCACTGGGCCTCGGAGGTGGGGTCGCCATACGGCTGCTCGGGCGTCCGCTCGAGCGGGCCGTCTCAGCGCATGACCGGCATATCTGATCCTTTCGCATTGATGTTATACATCTCTACCAGCCTGCCGGTCCAATTCAGCGAATCTGGCCGGCGGTCCTACCGCCCCGGGTCCGGACCGACTTTTACGAGCATCTTGCCGAAGTTTTCGCCTTCAAAGAGGCCGATAAATGCCTTGGGAGCACTTTCAATGCCCTCGACGACCGTCTCTTTCCACTTTATTCTGCCCTCACGAATCCACCGGCCCATATCGGAGGAGAACCGCGCAAGCTTGTCCATGTGATCGAGCACGAGAAACCCTCTCAGGGTCAAGCTCCTGGTAACCGCCAAAAACAGATTCGATGGTCCCGGTTCCCTCTGGGTGGCGTTATACATTGAAATCATGCCGCAGAGCACAATTCTCCCTAATGACCTCATGTTATCCAGTGCGGCCTCCAGATGTTTCCCGCCTACATTTTCAAAATAAATGTCTATGCCTTCGGGACAGAGTCCGGCAAGTTCGGCAGTTAGATCGCCAACCTTTTTGTAGTTGACGGCAGCGTCTATTCCCGCCGTTTTAAGGAGCCATGAAATCTTTTCATCGGACCCTGCGCTGCCGACGACACGGCAACCCTTAATTTTTGCGATCTGGGAAACTATTGAGCCGACAGCACCCGAGGCGGCCGAAACAAAGACGATATCCCCTTCCCTGGGCATACCGATATCGAGAAAGCCCACATATGCGGTTAAACCCGTCATGCTGAGTGGACCGAGGTAGGTGTGAACGGGCGCAACGGCAGGGTCGATCTTTGTGAGACCCGAGCCATCGGAAATGTAGTATTCCCTCCAACCTTTCATGCCCAGTGCGTAATCACCACGCTGAAAATTATCATTTCTTGAAATTACAACCTGTCCAACGCATCCTCCCTCCAAAGGCTTGTACAGCTCAAAGGCAGGGAAGTAGCTTTTCCCTTCGTTCATGCGCCCCCGCATGTAAGGATCAACCGACATGTAAATGTTTCTTATTAGAACTTCCCCCTTACCCGGTTCGGGTATCTTTGCCTCCACGAGCTCGAAGTCATCTTCTGAAGGCATTCCGACCGGACGCTTTTTTAGCCGAATCTCTCGACTTGTAAATTGAGCCATACAATTTCTCCTCGTATGATAGACTCTTACAATACCCTGTTCGATGTGTGAGCGCGTAGCGCGAATGCCGACCGCTCATTCTCGACAGCCCGCCCACCCACCCGCGAGGCGGGGCGGGAGCGGGAGGCCTCATCGGCAACAGAACCAAGATAATCACGCTTTAATTGCCCTCAAGTGAAACCGGGCCTCATGTTCACGAGAACGTGGGGCATCTGTTTCCAAAAACACACACTCTTTTGAAACATAAATGATCCATTTTATCGGTTAAATTCACAAAACCGTTCTACTTTTTGAAGCTTTTCGGAGAAATTCGAAGCTGCTGCGCCGAAAATGTCATAAATCTGATTCCAGCTTCACAGATAGTTTCCAGGCCAATCGGCGAAGGATGACTGCGGATGGGCGCCTCAATACTTTTTTACGGCGCCTAGCTTGGCATGATTGTTGATTGTATAATACCTGATTATGGAAAAAAGAATAAGGGAAACCGAACTAAATGTCATATTCGAAACGTGCCGGGTTATCGGGCAGGCACTGAAACTCGACCAGGCCCTCGACACCATTCTTGCGATCCTTTCATCATCCCTGGCAATGAAGCGAGCAACGGTTACTCTCAAAGATGAAGAAACCGGTTATCTGATAATCCGTGCTTCTCACGGTCTCACAGAAGCGGCGAGAAAGCGGGGGGTCTATCGCGAGGACGAGGGGATAACCGGCCTGATCTTTCGGACCGCCCAGGCGTACATAGTGCCGGACG
>OMSV01000041.1:2661-8468 GCA_900290385.1 Syntrophobacter sp. SbD2
CGAGGGGATAACCGGCCTGATCTTTCGGACCGCCCAGGCGTACATAGTGCCGGACATAAGCAGAGAGCCCCTGTTTTTGAACAAGACACGCTCGAGGCATATTCAGAAGGAGTCCGTAAGCTTTCTTGGCGTTCCCATCCTGCTTCACGGAAAACCGATAGGCGTGCTCCATGTGGACAGGCTGTTCGGGGATGAAGTGCCTTTCGATGAAGACATCCGGCTTTTGTCCATCATTGCGACCCTCATAGCGCAATTCGTGAGCCTGAACCTCCAGGTCAGGCTGCGCGAAGCGAAGCTTCTGATGGACTGTTCTTATCCGGGCAAAAGCGACTCAGAGACTCAGAGCCGCTTCTTCATGGTCGGCAAGAGCCCCTCCATGGTGGTGGTGCAGCATCAGATGGAAAAGGTTGCGCCGAGCAAGGCGTCAGTTCTGCTGCTCGGAGAGTCAGGAACGGGCAAGACCCTGGTTGCCAAGATCCTGCATGAATTGAGCACGAGGTCCGGATCTCCCTTCGTGAAAATCAACTGCGCATCTCTGCCCGAGAACCTGCTTGAGTCGGAACTGTTCGGTTACGAAAAAGGGGCCTTCACGGGAGCGGTAAGATCTAAGGCGGGCAGAGTTGAAGATGCTGATGGCGGCACCATTTTTCTGGATGAAATCGGCGAGCTCACGCTGCCGCTCCAGGCCAAACTGCTCCGCTTTCTGCAGGAAAAGGAGTTCGAGAGACTGGGCAGCGCGATTACCAAGAAAGTCGACGTACGGGTTCTGGCCGCCACGAACAGAGACCTTGCCGCCGGGGTGGCTGAAGGCACTTTTCGGGAGGACCTTTACTACAGGCTGAATGTCTTTCCCATTCATGTCCCACCCCTGAGGGAGCGAACGGATGACATCCCGGACCTTCTGCGCCATTTCGTAGGGAAGATATCTCAGGAGTATGGCCGCAATGTTGTCATATCTAAAACCGCAATGGCCGTTCTCACAGAATACGATTGGCCCGGAAACGTACGGGAGATGGAAAACCTTATCGAGCGTCTGGTTATCATGGCCGATGGCGATGAGATCGATGCGAGCCTGCTGCCTTCATTTTTGAGCGAACAAGGCAACGCTCAGAGCCCGGAGCAGCCTCTTTCGCGAATCGAGGAGATCGAACGAAAGGAAGTTCTGGCAGCCCTGGAACGCAACAGATGGAACCAGACGCGCACTGCAAAAGAACTGGGCATTACACTCAGGCAGATTTCGTACCGGGTCAGGAAATTCGGATTGGATAGTCTGCGGGCAAAGTACAGAAAAGACGCCTGAGACGCACTTGAGCCTGCATGTCTGCGCATCACCACTCTGTGCGTCCCGGTGGTCCGGGGGCGAGTCGAAATTGCCGGTTCGACCTTGTCGCTCCAGTAATCTTATGAGATCATCCCCTTTCGAAATACGTCCACCTGATTTAAATTAGAAGAGAGCCGCTTTATGCGGTTTTGATTTTCCTGGTGAGGATGGTTTAATTGAGAAACCCGGCGACCGCCCCGCAGCAGCTTCTTGAAAATGAGGAACCCGAACAGCCGGAATGCTTTTCGTCCCCGACTGACAAACGCCTGTACACTCAACCCCGCCCCACCCCCGATTGCAGGCCCGGCGTCTCTAATAGACGTCTGACCTCGCTGGACGCTTTTCGCGGCCTTACAATCGCCTTGCTGGACGCTTTTCGCGGCCTTACAATCGCCTTGATGATACTCGTTAACAGCCCGGGGGACCCTGGGGCCGTCTATTCACATTTGAGCCATGTCCCCTGGAACGGGTGGACTTTTGCCGACTCCGTCTTTCCATCCTTTCTTTTCATAGTTGGGGTTTCGATAGTCTTTTCATTTGCAAAGCAAGAAGAAAAACCCCTACGAAATTCGGCATTTATGTTCCGGCTCCTGAGGCGGACTATTATTCTGTTCGCGCTTGGGCTTTTTCTTAATATGTTTCCAGCATTCCAACTGTCGGCGGTCCGCATACCCGGAGTTCTTCAAAGAATTGCCCTGTGCTATTTTTTTGCTTCTCTGATTGTACTGAAGGCGGATTTAAGAGGCCGCATCTTGTGGCTTATCGGCCTGCTTGCCTCCTACTGGCTGATGATGCGCTTCATACCAGTGCCGGGGATCGGCGCCGGGGTGCTCGAGCCGGGCAAGAATTTTGCCGCATGGGTCGATTCGCTTTTTCTGAGCGGGCACATGTGGTCATATTATGATGGTGCATGGGACCCGGAAGGAATCGTGAGCACAATTCCCGCCATCGCCACCACTCTTTTCGGCGTGCTGGCGGGACAATGGCTCAGGTCTTCTTTGTGCGAACGCAAAACAGCTGCTGCAATGGCTTGCGCCGGCGCGGTTCTGCTCATAGCCGGTTTCATACTCGATCAATGGCTGCCGATAAACAAGAGCATTTGGACTAGCACGTTCAGCATATTCATGGCCGGGTTGGCTATTGTTTGCCTGGCATTCTTCCACTGGTTGATCGATATCGAGGATTTTTCCCGATGGGCCAAACCTTTAATTATCCTCGGACTGAATCCTATCACCGTATATGTGCTATCGGAAGTCTTCGATACCACACTCAGAATCCTGAATCTCTCCATTTCCAGAGGACGAGTCATAGACTGCCAATCATACCTGTTTGGATATTTGTGTCTCCTTAATCAAACACAGGAAACCGCCTCTTTGCTCTACGGGTTCATGACTCTCCTGTTTATGTTTCTCGTCGCATGGATCATATGGCGAAAGCGGCTTTTTATAAAGATCTAGCCCAGTTTACGTAATGGGCTGTGCTCGCCGGAAAAGTTGCAGGACTAGAAACTCACCCGCCACTTCGTTCCCTCGGGGAAGTCTTCAAGCTGGACATGTTTTGCCTCTAGTGCCAGCCGGATTCGGTCGGCTTCGGCAAAGTTTTTTTCCAGGCGGGCTTTATGGCGCAGGGCTATAAGGTCGTTCAGCTCTTCTTCGCTAATGCCGGTCGTCTTCAGTTTGAGCCTTCTCTGCTGGTCTAAAAAGATCTGCGGTTCAAGCATCAGCAGCCCCAGAGTATTGCATTGTTTCGACAGAGCATCTGCCGCCTTTCTGGCTAGCTGTGCGGCGGGACCTTTGAGATTCCTGCTTCCGAATTTGTCCAAAAAGCGCTGAAGATTTCTCTGGAGAACGAAAATATAGCCTATTGCCTGGGCAGTGTTGAAATCGTTGCTCATGGCTTCAGCAAACAATGCGGGGAGCGACTCCGCCTTTTCGTACAGCTCCGGGTCCTGCTTTTTCACGGCCTCACCGGAATACTCGGCGTCTTCCGCTTTAGCCGCCTTCTGCCGCACGACCTCGATGGTGCCGTAAAGGCGATCGAGCCCACGTTCGGCTTCCCCTACGGCCTCGTCCGAAAAATCCACAGGGCTTCTGTAATGCTTGCTGATGACGAACAGCCTCAGCGATTCAGGATGCACATGCCGCAAGACATCCCGGATGGTAAAGAAGTTTCCCAGTGACTTGGACATCTTCTCGTTATTGACGTTCACGAAGCCGTTGTGTATCCAATATCGCACGAAAAGCGCCCCGGAAGCCGCTTCGCTCTGAGCGATCTCGTTTTCGTGATGAGGAAAGACCAGGTCTTTCCCACCTCCGTGCATGTCGATGGTCAACCCCAGATACCTGGTAGCCATAGCGGAACACTCTATATGCCAACCCGGCCTCCCAGGTCCCCAAGGACTTTCCCAGGCAGGTTCTCCAGGCTTGCTTCCTTTCCAAAGCACAAAATCGAGCGGATTTATCTTGTTTTCGTCAATCTCCACCCTGGCGCCGGCCATCATGTCTTCTGTATCGCGCCCGGACAGCTTCCCGTAGCCATGGAACCGGTCAACCCTGAAATAAACGTCTGTTCCAGCCTTATACGCAACTCCCCTTTCGACCAGCTTGCGGACGATTTCGATCATTTCGGGAATGTGCTCGGTCGCAAGAGGCTCGAAAGTGGGCCGCAGAAGACCAAGGCCGTCCATATCTTCATGGAAGGTCCGGATGTACCGGTCGGCTATCGTACGGTAATCGGTCCCCTCTTCGGCCGCCCTCCGGATGATCTTATCGTCGATGTCAGTAAAGTTGCGAACATAAGTAACCTGGTAGCCGATGCTCGAAAGAAACCGGCAAATTACGTCGAAGACAATTGCGGAGCGGGCGTGCCCAATGTGGCATAAGTCATACACGGTGATCCCGCACACGTACATTCGTACCCTGCCGGGTTCCAGGGGAACGAATTCCTCCTTTTTCCCGCTCAGGGTGTTATAGATCTGCAAAGCCATTAACTGCCAATCCCCTTTTGAGCTATCCTCCGAGGAACCGAAGGAAATTATTTATCATTTGCTGGATTTAATTTAAACCTTCAAGGGAACCCTTGCCACCGCCCTCTTCTTTCTCTTGTGGTTCTTCGACGAGCGCGACCGCATATGCCGCAATCCCCTCCTCACGACCCGCAAACCCAAGGGTCTCCGTCGTTTTGGCTTTGATATTGATACAGTCTGAGGTGAGCCCGATTTGGCCGGCAATTCTCTCGACCATTCGAGGTATATAAGCAGATAGCCTTGGCCTCTGCGCCACAATTGTGGAGTCGATATTTCTCAGCCGCAACCCTCGCCCCGTTAAAAGGGCCGCAGTCCTGTGCAACAGTATCAGGCTGGATATGTCTTTGAATTCGGGACTGGTATCCGGAAAATGAGCGCCTATGTCCCCCAGGGCGGCCGCGCCGATCATTGCGTCGCAAATGGCGTGGAGCAGAACATCAGCATCCGAATGGCCAAGAAGACCTTTTTCGAATGGAATTTCGATCCCGCCGAGGATCAGCGGGCGCCCCTGAACGAACCTGTGCACGTCATAGCCGAATCCAACCCGCATCAGGGCCCTCCCTTTCCCATTCTTACGGAGAGAAACCATTCCGCCCACTGTAGGTCTTCCGGGGTTGTGACCTTTACGTTTGTGCGCTCACCGTGCACAATGGATACCGGCACACCCAGGCGTTCGACAAAAGAGGCGTCATCCGTCCCGGTCCAACCTGCCGCAACCGCTTTTTCGTAGGCGGCAACGACAATCTGCTTCCGGAAAACCTGGGGCGTCTGCACAAGCCAGATCTCATCTCGACACAACGTCTCCCGCACTACGCCCTCACGGGCTTGTTTGACGGTGTCCGTTGCGGGGATGGCCGCTATACACGCGCCGGCCGTCAGGGCGCCTTCCCACACTGTTTTGATAAGGCCGGGACTTGCGAAAGGGCGCACAGCGTCATGAATCATCACCCAGTCACATTCGGGCGGAAGTTGCCTGAGTCCGTTATAGACGCTGTCCCTCCGCTCGGCGCCTCCCCTTATTATTGAAATCTCGGGCACGCTCGAAGTTCGCCGGCCACTCCAACCGCCCACAATCTCCCCGGCATCTGGCATATGCTCTTCGGCAACGATCAAAAAAATCATGGAGATAAAGGGCAGGTTTGCGAGCACGCTCAAGGTATGAGCCAGCAACGGCTTTCCGGCCAACCGGATAAACTGCTTGGGTATGGCGCTCCCCATCCTGGTCCCGCTTCCCGCAGCGGGCACGATGACGCATGTTTTCTGCATGTTTACAAATAACCAGCGAGAAAAAATTAAAGGGACCCCGGAGCAGGGCATAAGCCGGGTTCTGTTCCCTGAACGCCCGAAGGCAAACAGGACATGATCATTCCTCTAGCCCCACCGTTGCCGGCGGGATCAAGCGACCAACCCGAGAGCATCGGACGGGCAGCCCTCAAACGCTCTCCTATTCGGTCTTGCTCC
>OMSV01000041.1:8478-8662 GCA_900290385.1 Syntrophobacter sp. SbD2
GCGACCAACCCGAGAGCATCGGACGGGCAGCCCTCAAACGCTCTCCTATTCGGTCTTGCTCCGAGTGGGGTTTGCCTGGCTCCCGATGTCGCCACCGGGACCGGTGAGCTCTTACCTCACCGTTTCACCCTTACCCCTCGCGCGAGCGCGGGAGGCGGTCTGCTTTCTGTTGCGCTTTCCTCCT
>OMSV01000116.1 GCA_900290385.1 Syntrophobacter sp. SbD2
TCCGGGCGCCGATATGAAAGCCTGGCGAATCCGTCTGCCCTCGTCGCTCCTGATCGGGATGTTCTGGAGATTCGGGTTCGAGCTGCTCAGACGTCCCGTGGCCGTCACTGCCTGGTTGAAAGAGGTGTGAATGCGGCCGGTATCCGAGCGAACCAGCCTGGGAAGAGCGTCCGCATAGGTACCTTTCAGCTTTGAGAGGGTGCGGTAACCCAGCACCTGCTCGGCAACCGGATGCTCCAGCGTAAGCTCCTCCAGAACACTCGTATCGGTCGAAGGACCGCTTTTTGTCTTTTTGAGCACCCGGAGTCCGATTTTATCGAAAAGGATGTATCCGAGCTGTTTTGGCGACTGAATGTTGAATTCCTCGCCCGCCAGTTCGTAGATTAGCGCAGCTTTCTGGTCCAATGCTTTCTCGAACCCGGTGGAAAGTTCTTCGAGTTTTTCCGAATCGACAAGAATTCCAGTGTACTCCATGCGCGCCAGCACTTCGGTAAGCGGGAGCTCGATTGATTCATAAAGCTCTTTCAGCTTGTTTTCTTCAAGTTTGCGCCGCAAAACCGGCACGAGGCGCCAGCATGTCTCGACGACACAGCATGCGTAATCAAGGGCCTTTTCGAAGCCGATTTCGACGAAACTTACCTGGCCCTTGCCTTTGCCGGTGAGGTCCTCATACGAGCATATTGCCTCGCCCAGATGCTCGGCGCAAATACGCACAAGCGCATGCGTCTGTCCTCCGGGGTCGAGCAGGTAGCTTGCTATCATGGTGTCGAAAATCATTGCCTCCAGATTGATTCCATACCTTTTGAGCACCATCCACTGAAACTTGAGATTGTGCCCGGCCTTGCCTACCGTCCCGGTGCTCAGGATTGGATCAAGCCCATGAAGCGCATCGGCCGCCGTCATTTGGATGCCGCATTCGACATGGTGGCCGACCGGAATGTACCACGCGCCGCCGTCATCCCAGCAGAGCGCGATGGAAACCAGATCGGCTTCCATGGCGTTCTGAGAGGTCGTCTCGATTTCCATTGCAATCAGCGATTTTGTCTCCGCTATCCTGACCATCTCAACTAATTCTTCGCGGGTCCGAATTATCCGGTCTGCCCTTTTCCGACTGGACGGCCCCGGGCTGATGAGCTTTACTTCCTCCGGCTCCGCCCATTGCCGCCTGAGCATATCGAGAATCGTTTTTAATTCGAGTTCTTCACACAGCCTGAACATTTCCTGCCGCATGGGCGGCGCGGGCGCAAACTCCTCCAGCCCTTTGTCTATCAAAACATCCAACCGAAGCGAGACCAACTCTCGCGAGAGATAGGCGCTCGGGTTGCCCGCCGAGAGCTTGTGCCTCAAGGAGTCGGGGGCTATTTCATTCAGGTGCGTGTAAATCCCGTCAAGCGACCCCCATTTCTTTAGCAGTTGGCTTGCAGTTTTCTCCCCTACCCCCTTGACGCCGGGAATGTTATCCGTTGTATCGCCCACCAGCGCCAGGTAGTCCACCATCTGCCCAGGGGCTACTCCGAACCGCTCCAAAACGACTGATTCCGTAAAAACCCGCTCGTTTTGAGGGTCCCACTGCCTGACCTCCGGATCTTGGATGAGCTGATGAAGGTCTTTGTCCCCCGAAACCACCACGATCTTCAGGCCGCGTGCCGAAGCCCAGTGAGTGAGCGTGGCTATCAGATCGTCGGCTTCATAGCCTTCGAGCTCCATTTGAGGCACCCCTAAATATAGAACCACTTTCTTGATGTATGGTATTTGCGCTATCAGCTCTTCGGGAGTGACCTGGCGAGTAGCCTTGTATGGTTCGTACAATTCATGCCTGAAATTTGGCCCGGGCGCGTCGAAAACGACGCAGATATATTCCGGCCGGCGCTCGCGCATCACCTTCTGAAGCATGGTTATGAACCCGTGTACGGCCTGGGTAGCCATTCCCCTGGAATTGGTCAGCCGCCGGATCGCATAGAAAGCCCTGTAGATATACGAGCTTCCGTCGATTATGAAAAACGTTTTCCCTTCGCTTGTTATCTGCTGGTTCATTCGCCTCCTAACAATTCAGGACTGAGTGCTGAGGACTGAGGACTGAGTAAAATAAGACTGGAACAATGGCTTTCATGTGCATCCCTCTTCCTTCTGTCTGTACACAGAGGAGCGCAAACCACCCACAATCCTGGCCACTTCCTCATTCCTGCCATTTTCCACTCAGTCCTCAGTCCTGTTCCTCTTCCCCCTGACCGGGAGTCTCTTCGGCAGGTACTCAAGGTTTACGTTGCTCATTGCATGGTAAATATTTCCCCGGACCTTTAAATTTTTTCTAAAAAGGCCCTCGAGCATATTGCGGATTCCCGCCCTCTGGCTTTTCGCGGCCGAAGGACAGTTAGTCGGCACGATGGGCAACCCGAGGTTCTTGCACACCCTGAGTATACTTTGGGCGGGAACCAACGCAAGAGGCCGTATCAGTGTTATTTCACCACCGAAAAATTCCTGCCTGGGCATCATGCCCGCAACCTGCGCCCCGTAGCAGATGTTCATGAAGAATGTCTCTATAATATCGTCCTGGTTATGGCCCAGTGCGATCTTCGGGCAGCCCAGTTCCCGCGCTTTTCTGAAAAGCACGGACCGCCTTAGCCGGGCACAAAGGAAGCAGGGATTTTCACGGTTTTCCGGTCCGTGCGCCCTTGGACCGTGATCCGTGCGGATGATTTCGTACCGGAACCCCTCCTGTTTGAAAAATGCTTCCAGCCGGTCCGCCGATTCTCTGTCGAATCCCGGATCGACGTGGACAGCGATAAGTTCATAGCTGACCGGAACGCGTCGAAGCCTTTCGCGAAGCAGCCACAAAAGGAGCATGCTGTCCTTGCCCCCCGAGACCCCAACAACGATTCTGTCGTTGTCTTCTATAAGCCCGTAATGGTGGATTCCCTTTCCGAGCAGCCTGCGAACTTGTTGATCCACGAAAGCCATGATTAAGAGCGCTTCTCCCTTTGAAATTTTGTCAAAGGTTTACTTTAACCGATTTTGCCTTATATTTCAGCGCATATTGTGTTTGGTCCCGATCCGCCATTGTGCGCATGGTGTCATAGGTGAAATCGCATTGCCCTGCGAAGATACGCGGCTTATAATTAGGCAGTTCATCACATCAGCACCAAAACCCCATTACCTGTTGTTTGGTGGAGTGCATGCAGCATAAACTGGCCGAGCTGATCGACGTCAAAAAAACCCAAGACCTAATGGAAAATTTTCTGGGCGCCGTAGGGATACCTGCAGCTATACTCGATCTTAAAGGAGAAGTCCTTGTCGCCACACGTCGGCAGAGAATCTGCGCCGATTTCCACAGAGTAAATCCGGCAACCTGCAAGAGATGCATCGAAAGCGATACGGTACTTGCAAATGAACTGATGCAGGGGAAGAGCTTTTCACTGTACCGCTGCCTGAACGGCCTCACCGATGCAGCTTCCCCGATCGTCATAGGAGGAGAGCACCTCGCCAATGCATTCATCGGCCAGTTTCTGAGCGAAAAACCCGACCTTGATTTCTTCAGCCGTCAGGCCGATGAGTACGGGTTCGATAAATCGGCTTATTTCCAGGCCCTTTCCGAGGTCCCCATTGTGGAGCAGGACGTTCTGCCTCCCCTGCTTTCATTACTTACGTCGTTTGCTGAGATGATTGCGAGCCTGGGCTTGAAGCAGTTGAGGCAGTTAGACATAGAAAAAGAATTGCAGAGGGCCCGGGACAAACTGCAAATCCAAAATGAGGAACTCAGCGCATCGGAAGAGGAATTGCGAGCCCAGAATGAGGAACTGCTTTTATCCAGGGAGCAAGTCGAAATCCTCTCGAGGTTCCCTGCTGAAGACCCCAACCCCGTGTTGCGTATAACCGCAGACGGCAGGCTTCTTTATTCGAATGGGTCCGCTCGACACCTGATGTCCCCTTCGAAGGGTTGGCGGGAAGGCAGGAATGTGCCTCCGTTCTGGCGCAAGGTGGCCGCTGAAGCTTTCGCCAAAGGGACGTCAAGCACGCTGGACGCCCGGATGGACAAAAAGGTCTTTTCATTTGCTGTCGTGCCCGTTCT
>OMSV01000030.1 GCA_900290385.1 Syntrophobacter sp. SbD2
CTTGGGATGCTTCAGGACTTCGCAAAGGTCCAGGAAGTGCTCTTGCGAGGCGGATCGCTCCGAACGCCGAGACTTCCCCCATTTGTCAACGAAGGCTGAGGCATCCATTTGCAGGGGGTCCCGGTCTGATGCGGACAGAGAGATAACCCTCTTATACCATGCATGCTTTCAAATTGCATGACCCCACTGGTCGGAAATCCATCACTCCTTCATGGCCGCTGCCTTGATCCTCGACACGATCCCGCGCAGATCGCCTCGGGAGGTCGGGCCATGCGGCCACGATGGCGGCCAAATCGAGGTCCGTTTTACTGGTGTTGGTGGGCAAATGGTTGGCCGGGAGCTTGATGGTTCGACGTAAACCCATGGAACGCATTAAGGATGTGTCTTCGCGCTCGCGAACAAACTCTTGCATAATCTAGCCGTCCGTCTGGCGAATAAGATGATAGAGGCTGGGGTTTTTCCAGGAGAGGCGGATGGAGATGGTTAACACGATCATCAACTTGTTCATTGCGCTTGGAACCCTATCGGTGGCGATTCTCGCGATCTGGGGAGATTGGGTCCGTTCAAGGCTGGCGGGGCCGAGGCTCTCCCTTGTTCCTCAGAATTTCCGCGGGACCTTCATGCGGCGTAAGAATAACGCAGGGGTTATCTTCTATCTTCTCAGGGTCAAGAACAGCCGGGATTGGGTTAACGCGACTAACTGCCGCGTGATGTTGAAAACAATGTGGCGCCGCGACCCGGACGGCATATTCAAAGAGGTGCATCTGGCTTGCCCATTGGTCTTCGTCTGGTCGCCTTCTGAGATTACGCCAGCGTACCTGACTCTGCGACGGGACCATGTTTTGGATTTTGGCAGGATCGAGGAGGGCAGTGATCATTTCCTTCCCGAGCTTCACGTGTACACCGGCAACTTCGATGGCTATGTCCACGCCAATGAGGCTATGAGGTATGGGTTAGAAATTGAGAGCGATAATTTCATCTCGCCCCGCCTGCAGGTGTTTGAGGTGGCCTGGAACGGCATATGGAGCGAGGATCTGGACAGAATGTCTCAAAACTTGCAGATTCGAGAGGTCACGACCGAGTGATGATCAGCCGAGTTGCCTCTCGCCTTCCCCCGTCAGAAGCGAGCAGACTTCTGGTAACAAATTGGTAACACCAGAGTATCGGACTAACCTCAAATCTAAACCCGCGCGCCGCTCCGTCAACCCTTTGCAGCCCTCACCAGCATCATGATCGACTGGCGAACCGCCTCGGGCAGCTCGGGCCAGGTCGGGACGAAAGGGGCCATCCACATTTCCTTGGTACCGGAGAGTGGGTGGCACCATCCAATCCCCAATCTGCCACTTCTGAGCTAGTCCGCAGATCTTGTGGGCGGTCT
>OMSV01000178.1 GCA_900290385.1 Syntrophobacter sp. SbD2
AATAGCCGCCGTAATCCAGAAGGTGCCGTCAAATTACGACACGGACCTCTTTGCCCCAATGATGGCGAAGATCGAGCAACTTACCGGATACAAATTTGGGTCTTCTGTGGAAAAGGACGTCTCAGTCAAGGTCATTGCCGATCACAGCCGCGCAGCGGCCTTTCTGATCGGAGACGGCGCTTTGCCAAGCAACGAAGGCCGGGGCTATGTGTTAAGGCGCGTAATTCGGCGCGCCTTGAGGCACGGGCGATTTCTCGGCATCGACAGGCCGTTTCTGTCCGAGGTCGCCGTATCGGTCATTGAATCCATGCAGGACGCATACCCCGAATTGCTGGAAAACCGCAGCTTCATCATCCGTGTCATCCAGAACGAAGAAGAACGCTTCAATGAAACCCTGGATAACGGACTGAGGCTCATGCAGACCGAAATAAGGCGCCTTAAGGACGAAAAAGCCCGAACCATCCCCGGAGCGCTCATATTCAAGCTTTACGATACATACGGTTTTCCTATAGACATTGTTACCGATATGTCCCGGGAACTCGGTTTTCAAGTGGACGAGGCCGGTTTCCATAGCCTGATGGAAAAGCAGCGTGAGCTGTCCAGGGCCGCCTGGAAAGGGAGCGGCGAGCGCCAAATCCCTGAAGTCTACCGGCAGATTTATACAAGAGGCCTCACCACGACGTTTCTCGGCTATGAAACTACGCAGGCGGATTCCGAGATTATAGCGATGATCAGCGGCGGTGAAGAAATCGGCTCGGCCTTCGAAGAAATGGCTGTGGAGCTGCTCACTGCCGCCACCCCCTTTTATGGTGCCGCAGGCGGGCAGGTGGGCNNTGCGCAAGGACACCGAAATCCACCACACGGCCACACATATCCTGCACAGGGCCCTGCGCAATGTGCTCGGAGATCACGCAAAGCAGGCCGGATCGCTCGTCGCGCCGGACCGCCTCCGGTTCGACTTCACCCATTTCACCGCTGTGACCCCGGAAGAACAGGCTCAGATCGAGCGGCTGGTAAATGATGAAATCCGCCGAAACCAGAAGCTCAGCGTTCGGGTAATGGACTTGGAGGAAGCCCTTAAGACCGGAGCTATGGCGCTTTTTGAAGAAAAATACGGCGACCGCGTCCGGCTGGTTGAAATTCAGGGCTTCAGTCGCGAGCTTTGCGGCGGCACGCACACGCACTGGACAGGCGAACTCGGGGTTTTTTTAATCATCCAGGAAACCGGCATCGCAGCCGGGGTCCGCAGAATCGAGGCCCTTGCCGGCCGGCACGCACTCGAATACATAAACCGGCACAGGCAAGTCTTCAATCACGCCGCAGATGCGCTCAAGGCAGCCCCTTGGGAAGTGGCCGAACGCATCGACAAGATACTTGCCCAACAGCGGCAAATGGAAAAAGAACTCGAAGCTTTTAAGGCCTCTGCTGCCGGCAGACGCTCGGCTGACCTTTTCGATCAGACCGAAGAAATAGTCGGTGTGAAAGTCCTGGTTACTCAAGTCCAAGCTGATAATCCGAAGATTCTTCGGGAGATAAATGATAAATTCAAGGAGAAGTTTGCTAAAGGCATAGTCGTTCTGGGAGCTGTATCGGAGGGAAAGGTCTTCCTGCTGGCAGGGGTTACACAGGAAATGACTGACAGGTTACACGCCGGAAATCTCATAAAAGAGATCGTCAAGGAAGTGGGCGGCTCCGGGGGTGGACGGCCCGATATGGCTCAGGCTGGAGGCAACAGACCCGATAAGCTCACGGATGCTCTGCATCTTGCCGAAAAACTGATCCGCGACAAACTCGGGTTAACCCACTGATCATCCAAGAATTAAGGGATTGTGAATTGAGGGATTCAGGGATTAATTCCTAAATTCAATAATCTATAGCCATTTCTGTTAATCATGTCTAACCAAGCTTTTCTCTGTGCCTCTGTATAAGAAGAGTACAAAGAACACGAAGGAGGCACGAGGAAAGGGTGCGGCAGACGAATGTTCTGTCTGCTAACTCTTAAGTTGACGGCTATGGGCTTTAGCCGGAAGCTCAGAGCTGGTCCACGCGGCAAAAAGAGAGCGTATTTTCCAGTTCGTCCGTGAGTTCCTCACGAAAATCCAGTATGTTATATATTGCGCCGCATTCACGGCAGCGCAGGTAGGCCTTGCGTCAGGCTTTTACTAATTCAAGCTCTTTGTTGCACTTCTTGCAAAGCAATTTCGGTTCTCCTCAAACGGAATGAATTGATATTAGCAGCAAGAAATAAATCTATATCGAATTTGCTTCAGAATTCAAGCCCTAATACCCGGCTTTCAAAGAGAATGATCGATAATCATCGGATTCCTTTTAATTTCCGATTCATTTCAACCGGGAGAGAGACAAAGGTAAACGGACATGCCAGCCAATCTGCCTCCCCCTTATTTTGAAGCTGAAAAGCGCTACCGGGAAGGAAAAACTGCGGAGGAGAAAATAGAAGCCCTCGAAGAGATGCTTACGATTATGCCCAAGCACAAGGGCACCGATAAGCTCAGGGCCGATCTGCGCAAACGCATAGCAAAGCATAAATCCGATGCCCAGCAGAAGAAAGGTCCGGCAAAAGGGGTCACCGCCTACAACATCGAAAGGGAGGGGGCAGCCCAGGTCATCATCGTAGGGCCACCCAACGTCGGAAAATCCTCTATTGTAGCCGCGTTGACAAACGCCAAACCCGAGGTAGCGGACTTTCCCAATACCACCTGGAAGCCCACTCCGGGAATGGCCAATTTTGAAAATATTCAATTTCAGCTCATAGATACCGCGGCTGTTCCCACGGAATTCATCGACCCTGGACTGACGGACCTTCTAAGGCGCACGGACATAATAGTGGTGGTTGTCGATATTGGGGCCGATCCGCTCCAGCAGATGGAAGACACCATGGCTTTTCTGAACGGCCTGAGAATATATGCGCCCGGAACACCCATTGCAGAGGACTTGAAGAAGGCCCCGTTCATAAAGAAGGTCCTGCTCTTGGTAAACAAGGTCGATGATGAATTGGGCCAGGAGGATTACCGCGTATTTGTGGAGCTTTGCGAATTGCCGCTGCCCTCGATCGCCGTCTCGATCCTGGCCGGATACAATCTGTCTCAGTTTCTGGGCAAAATCTATGAAATGGCGGCTGTTATACGCGTCTATACAAAATCGGCCGGCAAGGAGCCCGATCTAACCTCCCCCTTCGTACTGCCTGAAAACAGCACGCTTGAAGAGCTTGCTGCACAAATCCATAAGGATTTCGTGGCCAGACTCAAGTTCGCAAAGGTGTGGGGCACCTCAGTATTCGACGGGAAAATGGTCCAGCGCGATTATGTGCTGCACGATGGCGATATTGTTGAAATACATATTTAGCCTGACGATTTTTTCATTCACGATTTACATCTCTTGGGGACCTGAAGGTCCTATATTTAAGCACCAACTGTTAACTATTGACTAAACACTCAAAATGTCTTAGTTTATTTGCTATTGAAGTCATCCGTTCAGTGGTGTAATCTCGGAATGGCGGATGATCGGCGTGTAGCCGGGGGGCGGCAGATGCGAGCATTTCTTAACGCTGCTGCCGCAAAGGAGAATAATATGAAATCTTATGGTGGCTCTGAAAAGTGCCTGCCTTTTGATTATTACTTCAAAAAACCCGAGACTGAGGATGATTTTGAAAGCCTGCTCAAAGGGCAAGTCATAGAGGGCAGGTTTCCGAACCCTGATTTGGACCTGGAGCAGATCGACCGCGCCGGTTCCGGCGAAGAGGCCGGTATTGCCGAGATCTCCGAAGTGGAAGCCGAAGAAGAAGAAGCGTCGGTCGAGGCTGAAGCTGCGGTTGCACCCGTAGAGGATTTTGAAGAAGACCACATCACATGTTATCTCAAGGAAGTCTCCAGCTACCCTTTGCTCACCCAGGAGCGCGAAACCGAGCTTGCTCAGATAATCAGGGATGGACAGGACGAACTGGTGCAGATCGTCTGGATACATGCGCCTGATGACAAGATAATGGCTGAGCTTAACGAAAAGGTCAAAAAGCTCCTCGAGCACGAGAAGACCTTCCCCGGCGTAAGAGATAAGGTACTCAAGGTCGTTATGCGCACGCTGGAGCGCGCCGCCGACGAGAACCCGGGAAATCCGCTCTTCTCGACCTCACTGGCCAGGGTTTGTGCAATCATGAGGGCTGTGGACGCGGCCAAGCAGGAGATGGTCAGAGCTAACCTCAGACTGGTCCTTAGCATAGCCAAGCGGTACAGGGGCCGGGGTATGACTTTCGATGACCTGATTCAGGAGGGCAACCTCGGTCTGCTAAAAGCCGTCGGCCGGTTCNNATCGAGTTGAAGAACCTTTTCTTCAAGGTCTACTATGAACTGCTGAAGGAACTGGGGCGCGAACCGATGCCTGCTGAAATTGCGGAAAGTTCGAAGCTGCCGGTCGAAAAGGTGCAGATGGTCCTGACGCTGGCCGCTCAGCCTATCTCGCTTGAGACTCCCATAGGGGAGGACGAACAGCGGCTGGGAGACTTTATCGAAGACGAAAGGGCGCTCTCGCCTGTCGAAGAGTGCTCGGACAGGGAGTTGGCCGAGGCCACTCGCGCCCTGCTCTCGACCCTGCAGCCAAGAGAGGAAAAAATCCTGCGGCTGAGGTTCGGCCTCGATGGCCATCCGGCTGAGACCCTGGAGAAAATAGGCAAACTTTTCAATGTCTCCAAGGAAAGGATCCGGCAGATCGAGAAAAAGGCCCTTCGAAAGCTGAAAAACCCGAACAGGCAGGCATGCCTCAAGACGTTTATCGAATGATCCCTTCCAAGTCATAATCATGCGCGGCGGTGATCTGTACCCGGCAGATTTCCCCCGCTTGCGCATAACCCGCTGTGACTATAACGCCCCCGTCCACCTCCGGCGCCTGCGTGGGCAGGCGTCCTGCAAGAAGCAGATCGGTTTCGGGGTGCCTGCCTTCGATCAGGACCGGCAGGTCCCGTCCAACCAGGAGCTTAAGCTTTCGCCTGGAAATCTCTCTTTGGACTTCGAGCAGGGCGGCGCGCCTGCTTTCAGCTCTTTTCTTGTCAGGCCTGCCGGGGAGGCGCGCGGCCCTTGTCCCGGCTTCGGGCGAATAGACAAAAACTCCCGCATGTTCGAACTCGACTCGTTCCATGAATGCCAGCAGCGACTCGAACTCCGCTCCGGTCTCACCCGGAAAGCCCACCATGATCGAAGTGCGCAGTGCAACCCCCGGGAGGGCGGAGCGGATTTTATCGATAACCCTTTCCGGACCATCGGGCGGACGTCCCATTGCCTTTAGGATCGCCGGCGCGCAATGCTGGATGGGGATGTCCAGGTAAGGCACGGCCTTGCGTGAATTTGCCATGGTATGGAGCAGCCGGCCTGTGATACGGTCGGGATATGAGTAGAGCAGCCGTATCCATTCCAGGCCCGGCGTCTCATCGAGCTTTTCCAAAAGCCTCGGCAGGGCTTCGGGGTCGTTTCGGTCAAGCCCGAACGCCGTGGTATCCTGGGCAATCAGGTTGATTTCTTTTATACCGGCAGATGCGAGCCGGACCGCTTCGGCAAGAATGTCCGCTTCCCCCCTGCTTCTGAGCGGCCCCCGAAGACCGGGAATAATGCAAAAAGAACACGAATTGCCGCAACCCTCGGCAATTTTTAAGTATGCCGAATGAGACCCGGCCGATATTGAAAAGCCAGCTTCACTGCCGAACATGGGCGCCGGCCTTCCGATCCAGAGCCGCCTCGGGTTTCCGGCGAGCTTCGATTCCACAGCGGCTTCCAGCGCGTGGTAATGGGAGGTCCCCAAAAAGAGGTCAACTTCGGGGAGTTCTCTCAGGAGCTTCTTCCCATACCTCTGTACCATGCATCCGGCGGCGATCAGCATGCTGCACTTTCCGGACGCCTTGTGTTGCGCCGCCTCAAGGATCGCTCCTATTGCTTCCTGCACGGCGCTCTCCAAAAATCCGCACGTGTTGACCACGATGAGTTCGGCCTCGGGGAGGACCTCGGTCATCTGCCAGCCCATGTCGAGCAGTTGCTTCGCCATATTCTCGCTGTCAACGAGGTTTTTAGCGCATCCGAGGCTGACCAGAGCGGCGTATTTCATTTATGACATCCCGGTAGAAATTGGCGAAAAACGTATTGTAACATGAAAAAGAAGGGAAATGTTTCACGCGGAGGCGCGGAGATCGCGGAGAAATCCAAAACTTACAGAAGAGCAGAGGTAAGGATTCAACCGCGGATGGAGGGGCCTAGCTGGGTGGATAGACACCGATGGGCATGTGTAAAACCTTCATTTGAGTATCGAAATCAGAATTTCCTTTTCAGGGCCTGACCCCATTTTTTCGCTTAGTCATCAGTTCTCGAATCCGGGTGTACGGAATCAGGTTATCCAGGGTAGCCGTGGTAAATACTTTTCCGTTGAGGCGAAGCAATAGTTGCCGCATATCCTCTCGCCTCTGCCGAAACCCACGGCCATCGATGCAGGCAATTACCTCATAACTCGGCCGGGCAGCCGCAACATGCTCGTTCCGCTGAGTCTCCAGTTCCTTGATCCGAGCCACCTTGTCTCTAGCTGTCCCGTCATCGCTTGTGATCTTGGCCTCGATTACCGCAATCGGGCTTATTTCGTCAGGAATGCAGAAGTCAGGAGCCTGACCAAAGCCAGGAATCCTTTCCGCCCTCCCTGTCTTTCGGTAGGATACTCCAGCATGACGCAGACGCTCTTCAACGGCGTTTTCCATAACTTCTCCCACCAATTCAGAAACGGCATCGCGGTGGCCGGCAAACGGACGACCCAAATAGCGCTCATAAAGTAAGACGGCATAAGGGACATTTTCTCTGGCAGCATACTTTAGAGAATCAAGACCGCTCTGAGTATCAAACTTAGCCAGGCGGTGAATAAATCCTTCCTGCTCTTCCGGGGCTCCTTTCATGATGTAACTGATGGCAACACTGATGAGATGATCGAGTCTTTCCAGCGTCTTCGGGCGAATTGGCAGAGTGCGGGCTGCTTTGTGGGCATTCTCTACTCTATTTTGATATCGCGACAGAACTTTACGAATGTACTCGGGATCTTCTCGGCACTGTCTGTCAAGAGTCCTGGCAGCACCTTGGGTTATGTCGCTATCCAACTCGGAACGAGCCATTTCCGCCCATTCAGGGGCGGTCATTCCTAAAATTGATCTGATGACACCAAAAACCCGGCTGTTTTCCTCTAACGCACTGTTTACCTTGGTTTGCGAGAAATCTTCAAAAGCATTGCTTGTGCGTTTAAGAATTTCATAGGCGTTCCTGAAGTCGGTGTATTTGGGGAAATCCCTGCCCTTGGGCATGAGGAGAAATTCGGATACCAAATCGGAGAAAACAGCATCGACCATTTCTTCGAGGTGCTGCTGAAGTTCCTCAGGAGAAAGCTCAAAGGGCCGTTTTATTGCCATAAATTCTCCCTTTCCCAAGCGCGGATTCCGTGGTTGTTTTGAGGAGGCGGTCAGCGTCGAGTTCCTCTCTTAACTTGGCAATCAGTGCCCCAGCGAGGCCCATCCGTTCCTGGAGTGTGGTTTCTAATTCCCACCCAACTCTTAGTCGGTTGATGGCTGTTCGCGCTATGTGTCCGGCGAGCAGGCACCGGACATCTCCTTCTGTAACCCGAAGACCGGCTTTTTGGAGAGCTAAGAGATCGCTTTTTAATCTATCCGGAACAGTCTCTAATGCAACGCGAACTTTCACTTTCCGGCATACGAAGACAGAATCGAGGACAGATGATCTGGTTCCGGCTATATGGAGTGAAGCGCCCATTTCAGCCGGAACGGGCAATGTGGCGGTGCAATCGAGTCCGGCGTCCAAAATAGCCACAACTATCGGGATATAGGCACGAGGGTCGTTATGGTGGAAAGTGAAAACAAAAGGTGCTCCCGGCTTCAAGGCCACGGCATAATGACAGAATATCTTCGACAACCCCCTGGTGAAGTGCTCCAGGCCGCGCCCCATCACCTCGTTGCCGGTCAGTTCCTGCAAGGTCTTGGTCGATGGAGCTTTGAAAGCATCGAATTCATTTCCCAGTGCCAGACGCAGCCATACGTAACAAAAATCCATGAGTTCCGCGTACTGGACATTGTCAAAGTATGGGGGATCGGTAAAAACCCCGTCGAGCGAATCAGGCTTGAGTGGCACTCGTTCCGCGGATAGGGAGTTTATCCAAGCTTCGCGGGCATTGGCTTTGGGAAGCCGTTTCACCTGTTGGGCCTTGATGCTCTCTCCAAGTATGGGAATCAATTCTTTCCGGCGCCCTTTCGGTCTTGTCTCAAAAGGCTGCTGGCAATAATCTTTTGCCCTACGGTACTTTTCAATGAAGTGGCGGAAAGCTCCCGCCCCGACTTTGGGAATGCCCAGTATACTGTTTTCACACTGGACCAGCCCCACCGGAAAGCCGTGGACACTGAAAATATCCTGACATTTCAGTGCATATGTATCATAGCGAGCGAGCATGTTCTGATAGCGAAGGAAATCGGAGAACACGGTGAGCAGCGCATGTCTTAGCTGGGTCTCTTCAACTGCGCAGATTCTCTTAAGCAGCAAACCGAGTCCCAGGAGCTGGCGCTCATTGAACATCTCACTGAAGAGTCTATAACCCCATCGGTGGAGGCGTTTCGTTTCATCCCCCAACGGAATAGGAGCCGATGGGATTAAAAACTCAGATTGTCTCTCTTCCAATGTTCGTTTCGCATTAAAGCATCTCTTGAGATCCTCTTTATCCGGAGTTTTAAAAAAACGTCCCTTGTGATTTGGCTTACAGGCCGAACAATGGTATTCAATGGCCCACATACGGTGCTTGGGCGGGCCGGAGGGGTTCTTCTCCGGATAGGCAAAAACAGTGGAGCAGACAGAACAACTCATCTTGTTTCTTTTTGAGGGTCCGTCCACAAAGACAGAAACACTGGAGCAGACAGAACAACTCATCTTGTTTCTTTTTGACGGTCCGTCCACAAAGACAGCCTCGCCACAGGCACAGCATGATTCCGGATGACTTTTGGTTGGCTGCTGTTTGAATTCATTGAGTTCGCCACATTTATGGCAAACCACGACGTGGTAGGGATGCCGTTCGGCTTCAGCCAGCAAGTAGCCGGGAAAAAGATCGTTTTCGGCTCCGCATTCCGGACAGGTTTGGGTTTTCACCCAAAGGAAGTATTTGACGTCCGCAAGCCCATCACAGAATTTGCAGGTGGTGATATATAAAGAGCCGATTTCTCGCTCCAAATCGCAGATTACGGCCTCGGCATTCTGCCCGAAAGCATCCAGATCCAGGGGTGCTAGCGACTGCCGAACGATCCAGAAGGCCATCGGGTTGATGTCGGCGCCAACGATGCTGAAACCCAAGCGGTTGGCTTCAAGAATCGGGGTACCCCCTCCCATGAATGGGTCTGCTATAACCCCATTGAACTGGTGGGCTCGCCAGTAATCCTCCTGCAAAGAATTCTCACCGTTAAATTCCGCCAATAGAAGATTACGGAATACTGTACCGGGACGGCGCGCAAACCATTTATGAATCCCAATGATTGGCCGGTAGTTCTGCTGGATCTGCTTCTCTTTTTACGCCAGGGATGCGGTGAATTCTATGTCGAAACGAGACTCAAGAGAGCCATGGGCCTGCGCACGTTCAGGCGGGGAACCATTTTGCCGCCCTGGGTAAACGATAATAGCCTGCCGCATCTTTGCCCCTGTAAGTTATCTCAAAAACGGCCGCCGAAAGTTTTTCCGAGACCTTCGGTCAGACAGAGCAGGCATTAAAATAGCATAGAATCCGTGGGAAAGTGAATCAAAGGGATATTTTCTGCTACGCTCTCATTATCGTGAAACTATGGGGGCAAGCCTTGAAAAGGGAATATTTGACCATTGGTAGGTCCATTCCTTACCGGCGGTAGCAAAAAATGGGCTGAATGAGGGATATGATGTCAAAGCCACATGATTTCCACCAGGGATTCCACTCGCTTGAATTCCGGGTCCCCGGTGATGAGCGCTGCTGCGGAGTCACGCCGCCAGGACCGAGCCCTAGTCCTCACGCGCCTGCGCCTGTGGGCAAAAATCCCGGCAGATGTGCGGGGCATCTTTATGCTGAACAAACTTTCCCCTGCTATGTTTGCGAGGTGCTCACAGCCTTAAATCAGATGGCTCCGTGCAAAGTCGGGAGGGGAAGGCCATCAGCGCAACTCCTTTATCATGCTCTTGATGGCGCCGGATAATGGTCCGAGCTCATGAGCGCATATCCAGAACACCTGTTCGGCGTCAATGTCAAAGTAATGGTGAGCGATGATGTCTCTGAAACCGATCGCACCTGTCCAGTCGATCTCGGAATGTTGGGAAAGAAGGGCACCGCCGGTGATTTTGTCGAGATTCTTTAAAGCTTCGCCAATGGCAATGAAAAGCATGCAGATGCTGTCCAGCTTTTCCATGCCCGGCCGGTGATCCGGTAAAATCGTCTGCGCTCCGAATACGTTCTGCGCGGCTTGAGATTGTTTCGAGCGCCTCATCGATCTGCGCGAGTATGGAGAGGACAAGCTCCTTATCAAACATAGCGCGCCTCTTTCTCTATACGTTCCTTGAGAAAAGGGTTCATCTTTTCGCGCACCCGAATGATATCGACACGTCTATGAACTCGTCTTTCAGTAGCTTCTTTGACATGCACCAGCGCGAACGGATTGGGGGTCTTCGTCTTGACGAGGATGTCCACATCGCTTTCCTCGCTTGCCTCGTCCCGTGCAGTCGAGCCGAATATCCCGATCTCAAGGATGCCGTATTCTTCCGCGTAATCTCGCATGAATTCGCGCAAAATGGCGAGAACATCCTCTCTTTTCACGATCGGCCCCTTAAATTGATCTTGATAACGCAAACGTCCTTGTATCCTCCAACCAAAGAGCGATTCCACCCAAATTATCATAGCATGGAGGCCAAATCTAAACAAAGGTGCTTTCGTGATAAGCGGACACCGCAGAGACCCTTCGACAGGCGCAGGACAGCCGCAGAGGGAAGTTTGTAGGAGATTGGCGCTGCGCCCAGCGCTCGGCCTAGCGCGCCTGCGTGGGTGGGCGAAAACCCTGGGGGGGTGCGGGGCATAAGCGCTAACTTAATGACTGAGGTCTTTCACTCGTCATTCCGGCGGGGCCTGCCCCGGAA
>OMSV01000073.1:0-4087 GCA_900290385.1 Syntrophobacter sp. SbD2
CCCGAACGTCGTTGGTTACTACCACGGGAACTGCACATGCCTCTTGCACTTCCGCCTTAAGCGGCACGTTATGCCAGTCCAGATTGGGCGCGAACACAACGGCCCCGCTCCCGGGGTCCACCTGGCCGGCGACGCCGATGCCGATCCCCGACATTGGAACCCCGGATGCGGACTTGAGCTGCTCGACTCCTTTGACAACCTGATTTAACACCGCGCTGTAGCCGCCGTGCGTTTCAGTGTCATAGCGAAGCAACTCCAGCAGCCGTCCTGCCTCATCGACTGCACCGAAAGCTATCTTGCTGCCCCCCAGGTCGATCCCTATAGCACAATGCCTGATATCCATAAGCGCCTCGGTCCAGGCGTAGCACCCGTAAATGAATTTTGGTCCAGCCCACCGTGGGCGCTCTCTGAATCAAGCTTTCCGGATTTTTCCCGGCAAAACTCGAACACTGAAACCTTTCATCTTTCGCCAATCCAGCCACTGATGGCGCGGAATGACCAATACCCCTTCGGCCGTCCGATCCGATACCGAAACCACGATCTCCAGGGGCCCATTGTCGAGTTCAACAGATACCCTGTCACCGTCGGAAAGCCCCGCTTGCTGCGCATCTTTTGAGTGCATCGACATATACGGTCCGGTGATGCCGCCGTCAAGCGAATCCGACCAGGCCGAGAATTCCGTTGTCCCGAACTTCCATTCGACCATTAAAAGTTCCAGACCCTCAGGGCTTTTTGGTTTTTCCCGGGACTCTACACCATTCGGGACGTGGAGATTTCTGTTACCGGATTTGCCTTGAAGTATCCTTTTCCCATCAACCGGATAATTGTTTTCATCGAACCCCTCAAAGGCCGGGTGCTCCGCTGGGATGAAGTCTCCAGGGGAGATTTCGCTCAGTCCGGTATCCTCCATTGGCATGCCTGCAATTTTCCAAAGCGCTTCCCAGGCCGGCAGGTGATCCCCGCCGGGAACAATGTCCCGGTAAACGCGCGGCGGGTGTTCTCCTCCCCAGATCGGCACGCCTCCGTGATGGACCCGCTTCGCAAACTGGGCCCTTCCTTCCTGATTTATAAATGTCGAACCGGTTTCAAAGATTGTGGAAGCCGGATAAAAAATGGAAGCGCGCTTGACCGTTTCAGTCGGAAAGTAATCGATTGCTATCAGAAGTTCGAGTTTTGACATGGCTCGATCGAGTCTTGCCCGGTCCGGATAATAGTGAAAAGGATCGCTCTCCACAACGACCAGCGCCCGAACAAGACCCTTTTCGATATCGCCGGCAAGGTCCTCAAACGCTTGCCCATCCGATCCGGAAAGAAGGGCTGAGCTGAAAGCGCCCGCCCCCGGCAGCAGATAAAAAATGCCTGCCTGTTTTCCTGTAAAGGCCAGCAACCGGGCGCAGCCGGCGGTAAACGCGGGCGTGCTCTCGCGAGTCACGTCAGTTCCGCAAATGATTACCGGTCTTTTACTCGATCCAAGCTGTGCGGCAAGTTGGCCAATCCTCGCAGTAAGCTCACGATCTTCATGGTCTGCGGCCAGCGCACGATAAAAATCCTTTGCGTCTTCTCCGAACGCTGCAGAATCCTTTTCGACCGCCTTAGCGACGAGCATGCCCAGGTATAGCTCGATCTCGCCGGGCGCAGCCGGTATATGTTCACCATTGCAGGGCAGAAGGACCGCGCGTGGATCGATAGTCACAATGGGCGCCTGCCTCCTGGATGCCTGCCTGATCGCGAGCGCGGCCATCCCCGCTTCGTTTAGGGGATCGGCCCCTGCAATTATAACAAAATCCGCTTTCTCGATTTCCCTCATCGATACGGCAATTTCGCCATCAAGCCCCTCAAGGGCTGAACGGGTCTTACGGAGCTTTGCGGGATCGACAAAAAATACCGGGCCCCGCCAGTCTCGTGTCCTGCATATTCGCTTGAGCATGCACTGGGACTCGAGGCTGTTTCTACTCGAGCCAACCCCGGCAATGGCACTAGGGCCGTATTTTTTCTCAATATTGTCCAGAGACTCCCGCGCTTTTGCAAATGCGGTCTGCACGGAAACGTCGCTCTGTCCAACTCTCGCTGCCCGGGGACGCTTTTTGTGATCGGCGCCTCCATTCGAGTAGGAAAATCCGAATCTTCCAGCGTCGCATATAAAGTACCCGTTCACATCATGGTTGTAGCGGGCCTCCACCCGCATGACCCCACGGTAATGGGCGTTCCCGACCGTATTGCACCCCAGCGAGCAGTGGTTGCAAAGGGAGGGCGCTCTCTGGAGGTCCCATCTGCGCACTTTGAACCGGGCGGTCTTGTCGGTGTAGACGCCCGTAGGGCAGATATCCACCAGGTTTCCTGAGAAAGGGCTTTCGAGCTTACCGTCCGAAAACCTGCCGAAGTAAAGACGGTCCCCGATCTGCATGGGGCCAAGGTCTTTGTATCCGGCAAACTCCTGGTAAAACCTCGAACACCGGTAGCAATGGATGCAGCGGTTCATCTCATGCTGAACGTAAGGTCCCAGGTATTGGTCCCGATACGTTCGCTTACTGCCCCGATACCTGCGGACGCCGTGCCCGCCGGACACTGTTTCGTCCTGCAGCAGGCATTGTCCGCCCTCGTCGCATACGGGACAATCCAGGGGGTGGTTCTTCATCAACAGCTCGATGACTCTTTTGCGAAATTGAACCGCCTCTATATCCGTTGTCGAAACGACCATCCCATCCTGGGCATCTACCATGCAGCTCATCTGCACGCCCTTGAAGGGACCCTGTATAAACTTGACCGCGCACATCCGGCATGCTCCAACCGATCCCAATGCCTCGTGATAACAGAAGCGAGGAATTATAATTCCCAACCGTTCGGCGGCGTCGATGACTTTGCTGCCCTTTGGGACCTCTACTTCAAGATCGTCAATGACCAGCTTAGGCATGGAAAGGACATCCTTTTTGGCTAATGTGTTGGCGGACTTCGTCTTCAAATAAATCCAGCAGGCTGATTACCGGCTCTGCGGCCCCTGGGGCAAGTGCGCAATAAGAGTTCCAAACCTCTTTGCACAGTGTCCTCAAATTGGGGATGAATTCTTCTTCCCCCTCTCCATTTTCGATTCTCCACAGCAGGTCGCGCATGTAGGGCAGCCCCTCCCGGCAGGGCGTACACCACCCGCAGGACTCGCGGGCGAAGAATTCCACGAGGTTAAGAGTGGCGCCCACAAGACAGGTCTTGTGATCGAAAACCATAATGGCGGCTGTGCCGAGACGGTTTCCGATGCTCTTCAAATCCTCAAAATCCATCCGGATATCGTAGTGCTCCCTGGTCAGGAACCGGGTCGAAGCTCCCCCGGGAAGGCACGCCTTGAATTCAGAACCTGGAGTCATTCCTCCGCAGTGTTCATCGATTATTTCACTCAGCCGGGTACCCATCGGCAACTCGACTGCGCCTGGAACATTCACTTTACCGCTTATGCAGTATAGTTTCGTGCCGGCCCCATTTGGCGTGGCGCTCAGGCCTTTGAACCACTGGGGACCGTTGCGCAGAATATGAGGGACATTGGCCAGGGTTTCCACATTGTTCACAACAGTCGGCTTGTCCCATAGGCCCTTCTCGGTCGGGTACGGAGGCGGTTTTACAGGGTTTGGTCTTTTCCCCATTATTGCGTTTAGAAGCGCGGACGCCTCCCCGCAAATGTATCTTCCTCCGCTTCGGTGAACGACTATATCAAAACAAAAATCCGTTCCCAGAATGTGATTGCCAAGAAAACCCGCCTGCCGCGCGTATTCCAATTCGCGCTCAAATATGACGGCGCTGCTTTCGTAAGACGGACGAACGAAAAAGAAAGCCTTGGACGCCGAAAAAGAATAGCCCGACAGAATCATCCCCTCGATTACGCAGTGCGGGTCAACATGGATCAGCATGCGGTCCTTGAATGTTCCGGGCTCCATCTCGTCGCTGTTTGTCACAAGGTAGCGGGGAAAAGCGCCCGAGTCAGGCACCGCAGCCCATTTTTTCCCGGCCGGGAAACCGGCGCCGCCTCGGCCCAGCAGGCCTGATTCACTCACCAGCCGTATGATCTCTTTGGGAGAAATCCCGCCGCCGATAAAGTTTTCGA
>OMSV01000073.1:4097-4395 GCA_900290385.1 Syntrophobacter sp. SbD2
TCCGCCGATAAAGTTTTCGAGCGCCTGGTACCCGCCGCTTTCGCGGTACTCCTCCAGGGTCGCCACCCGGTTTGGTTTCCTATTTTTAAACAGTACCTGGGGATATTGCCCCATTACTCGCTCCTATTGTGGAAGCAGGCAGCGGGAATCTGTTTTCTCGCTACCTGCTTTTCGCTCCCTGCTCCCCGCTTCTTGCTTCCCGCTTCTTGCTTCCTGCTTCCTGCTCCCTGCTCCCCGCTTCCCGCTCCCGCCCTTCGGCTATTCCCATTCGTCACATTCAGCTTCGTGAGCCAACTTG
>OMSV01000055.1 GCA_900290385.1 Syntrophobacter sp. SbD2
TCCAATCGGAGTCTTTTCTTTCCGAGCCAGTATGTATTCATAGACTCCGTCCATTTCCCTGAGCCTGTATGATTTCAGTTCGCGGTTGAACTTGCCCCGGTTGTCGATAATTCCCGCTTCGAAAAGCCTCGCCACAATATTGATCAGGCCCGACCCGCATATGCCCCTGGGCCTCACGTCTCCCACTGTCAGGATCATCGGCTCCAGGGTATGCGGATCGACCGAGAAATCCTCGATTGCCCCCCGGTCCGCACGCATGCCGAATTGGACGCCCCCGCCCTCGAAAGCCGGTCCGGCAGAACAGGCGGCGCAGGCTAGCCAATCCCTGTTGCCTATCACGATCTCGGCGTTTGTGCCTATGTCTATGAAAAGCGAGATCTGATCGGAGAGATATATTCCCGAACCCATCGCACCGGCGACTATGTCCCCTCCTATGAAGCTGGAAATACAAGGAACGACCAAGGCGTTCGCATGGTCAACCAGATCTATCCCCAGATCGACGGCCCGTACGGCTGGATAAAGAGTGGCCGCAGGCACGTACGGATGCCGCCTGATGTACTTGGGGTCGATTTTCAGAAGGAGATGCGTCATGGTGGTATTGCCTGCAAACGTAATCGTAGAAATCTGCTGACGATCGACCTGGGAGACCTCGATTATATGGTCGATTATCCTGTTTATGGTCCCGATGACGACTTCGTTCAGGGTATCGAGTCCACCAGGCTTTTCCGCGTATATGATCCTCGAGATAACGTCTTCGCCGTAGCTGATCTGGCCGTTGAAGTCTCCATGCTCGGCAAGCACTCTTCCCGTAATGAGATCCATCAGTTGTCCGTAAACGGTCGTGGTGCCGATATCGACGGCTATGGCAAAATTTCTGCCGGTGGTGTCTCCGGGTTCTATGTTAATGATATAGCTTTGCCCGGTTTCGAAAACCGGCCGGTCGAGGGTCACGGTAATTTTGAAGCCCGCTTCTCTCAATATCTCCGGAATCTTGCGAATGACCGGAAGCCGCACCACCAGCCTGTGTTCATCGTGTTCACGCCTGAGAAAACGGACAATACGTGACGTATCGGCGAGATTGTCGGTGCTCGTCGGCTCAGGCAGTTCAAGGTACCTTTTCTCAACGGGGGGTATAAAAAGACCCTTGCTCTTGAGGTCTTCCAGGTTCATCTGTTGGATTCGGGCGGTACGCCTGGGGGGGACCCTGTTCAAGACACTCGCGTCGATTTCCGATTCGACAGGGACCCGAACGGTCAGGTCACTTTTGATTATGCTCCGGCAGGCAAGCCTGTAGCCTGTATCGATATCCTCCTTGCTGAGATGCTCCGAGATACCCCCCTCTATATTTCCTTTTTCGATTATTATCCTGCACTTCCCGCAAAGCCCCTCCCCGCCGCAAGACGCGTTCACGTGAACGCCGGCTTCCATGGCGGCGTGGAGGACATTCTCGGACTCCGGAAAGGTTATTTCTTTGCCGTGCGGTAGAAATTTGATTTTATAAGTTTTCATTTCGAGTCGTCCGCTCCTTGGATTGCTCAGCCGGTTTTACCGACATAGACGCGCGGCACGCGCCCGGAAACAGCGCAGGTCAATTCATAGGGGATCGTCCCTATTCGCTCGGCCACGTCAAGTGTCTGGATCACCCCGCCTTGAGATTCTCCCCACAGCAGGACTTCATCGCCGGCCTCGACGGGATCGCTTCCAACATTAACCATGATGTAGTCCATTGTGACCGTGCCAACGATCGGATATAGCCTGCCCCGGATCAAAACTTCCCCGTTATTTGTAAGCCTGCGGCTCAGTCCGTCTGCATATCCAATCGGCAGCACGGCGATCCTGGTCGGCCCGTTATCCACCGCCTGCCATAGCTGATGGGATGTCCTCCTGGCATTTCCCGCAGGTGAGCGACGGATGATTTCAGGGACATGACTTGCCTGGGCACGATACTTTGGGAGGTCTCCTTTGACGGATAATGACCGTACATAAGGATTCCGGGCCGTACGGCGTCGAAATAGCTCTCCGGGAGGTCGAGAATCGCACCGCTTGCAGCCATGTGAACGATCTTCGGCCTTTTCGCAAGCTGCGGAAGCATGGCAAGCACTTCGCGAAACCTTGAAAGCTGAATGTCTGCAAAGGCCTTGTCCCTTTGGTCGGCTGTCGAAAAGTGCGTGTAAAGTCCTTCCCATATACAGGCCCTCGATTTTGCCAGCCGGTCGAACAAATCCGGGGCCTCGTGCAAAAGCAGCCCTACTCTTCCCATTCCTGAATCGAGTTTGAGATGCACCGAAGCGGCCAAACCACGGGAGTGGTCGCAGGCCTTCTCGACCCATCCCAGATCTTGCTCCCCAAAAATACTCAGGGTTAAGCCCGCCTTTAAAGCCTTCGCAATATCATCGGGAAAGAGCCGGCCAAGGATAAGGATACGCTGGGAGATGCCGCTTTCTCTTAGCTCCATCCCCTCCTCGAACCGGGCAACGGCGAACATGCCGCACCCTTCCAGCGCAAGCCGTTTGGCGACAGATACCGCGCCGTGCCCGTAAGCATCTGCCTTGATTACCGGAATAACCGCTGCGGACCCAACCTTTGCGCGAATGCATCCGATATTATAGGCAAGGTTATCCAGGTTTATTTCCGCGTAAGTCCTCGAGCTCATGAAACCATCTCTTTTCGGCAGGTCTTGCCGGCCAGCTTTTCCAACGCGTTCAGGTATTCCTCAGAACGGTCGAGATAAAAAGAAAGAGGTTTTGCGAATCTTTTCCCTACGATGCCGTCCAGGAGCAATTGACTGACCTCCGGCTTTCGTTTCAGCACGGATTGCGAACGCAGCAGGATTTGGCGCTCTTCGTGCGACATCCTCTGGAACAGCTTGCAAAGCACGTTTGGCGCCCGTGGCTGGCGCATCCAGAAATAAAGCAGGTCCAGCCCGTTTATGATGATAATCTTCTCGAGGTCACTGGCCTCGGAACTTAGCCTTAGCATGAAATCCCTGGGCGATTCCAGCATCTTCAAAACGTCGGCCTCGGGATACATCAGCTCCAGTTGCGCATATGCGTCGAATAACTGAGCCAGCTTGGCAGAATAGTCGCCCGTACGTATCTCGATAAACTCATGGCGGTCCGCAAGCCCTTCGATAACCCCGCCGACGCAATCCGAAGCGGCTTTGGATATGATGGCCGCCCACCTCTGGAGCATGCCGGACACACCCACGACGCCAAAAGCGGCCATAACCCCTCCGGCCGCAAGGTTCAGCAAAAAGGCCAGTGGAATCGACAGGACCGTTCGGAAAAGGAGGTTGCCAGTGGCAGCGGCCTTTGGAAGTCCACGCCACCTGTTGTGGCTATACATATAGAGTCCATTGGCGATTGCCATGATTGTGTAGAGAAGCACGGGATTGGTGGAAACGGTGACCCCAAAGGAGCGGTCGAGGATTAGGGTCTTGACGACATATTCGAGCAGGGGAACCGAAAGGCCTGTGAACAGAAGCGAATCGCTAAGCCTTCCCCAGTTGATATAGCTGTCCCACTTGAGACGAGGAGACCGTCTGATTCCACCCGCGCCGAAAATCGACTGCACTATATTTCGCAAACCGGTTATTCCAAACCAGATAACGCCCCCGAACCATGCAAGCACCCACCAGTCCGCCGTCAGAAAGAAAGTGAGGAAAGCCGGGACAAAACCGGCCACGATCTTCATGGCGTCCTTGAGGATAGTGTTCAGGTAATTCCATGATATTTGCGTTTCAGGCGCCCTGGTTGCCGGAAGGACCTCGAGGCCGTTGCCGGTGTCTTCGCTCACTCCTCCCAGGGTGACAATGTTGCCCTTGGCGGCTATGCGAGTCGAGAGTTCGCGAATTTCCCAGCCCTCCTCGCGCTTCTGCCCTATGCGGCGTAGCCCCGGTATATAGCCCGCAATTCCGTAGAGCAGACGCAGGAGACCGTAAGACCCTCTTTGCGGAATGTAGGTGTTGGTGAAAAAAGCGTCTATCCATACAGGAATTATCAGCCTCTGAGGACCGGTTGAGAGCCGGACCTCGCTTTGCGCTCTCACGGGAAGCGTTTGCAACACGGCAAGCCCCATTCCGTGAAGCCGGCGGGAATGGCCGGTGGAATCGCTTCCGATGCTCGAACGCAGCGGCCCCTTTTTATAGTATGCGTGCAGTGTCGAAATGTTTCGCAGGATTTCATGGAATTTTGAGGTCCGCTCCGGGCTGCACCCTTCATCTTCATTGCGCTCAATCATTGCGCGGAGAAGTTTCTTCAGCGCTATTACATTTCCATCGTTTATGGCTCTCTGCAATTCGTTTATTTCGAGGTAATCATTAGTCTTTCCGGAGGAAAAATCCTTAAGATTGAAAATCTCAAGATCCCCTATCGCCCCTTTACAATCGTAGAGAAGCTCCAGCACGTCTTCGGCATTGAGATTGCTCAGGTTTAGCGTTATGGAGTGGCTNNTTAACTTGAGCAGGTCCGGAACATCGGGACCTTCTCGAGGCACATGCGCGTCGGGAACTTCGG
Source organism: Syntrophobacter sp. SbD2 (assembly GCA_900290385.1). The sequence goes on from OMSV01000055.1 coordinate 4,515, forward strand.
GGTTTCGGGCAGGCCTCAGGTAGCGATCCACGAGCGTCTCCGAGTCAAGCTTGTTCATCTCGTCTACAAGAGAGGCGATCTTATTGCGTTGTTCCAGGGGAGCCTGCTCGAAGCCGGGCCTGAGCTCTTCAACACGCGCGCGCATTACAGGAAGCAGGCCGTCATGTATGAATTTCGCCAGGTGAAGTATTGAGGGTTGACCCGCGCCGACGTAGGAAAGAAACGCAGCCTGATCGAGGCGATCCAGGTTCAGCCCGTAGCTTTCATTGATCTCCAGCCGGTGGCGCCGGTTGAATTCCTCGAGGACTGCAAGGACATATTGGCGCTGATACGCGGAAACTTTCCTGCCTTGCTCCATAAAAGACGTCGTGCGCCGGTCGGCAAGAAAGGAAATGAAATCTTTCGCATCCGAAAAGCAAGCCGGTACATAGATAAGCTGAATGTAGGCCCCGTAAAACCTGGCCGAAAGCTCTACGCCGATCCGCACAGAAACGCCCATTATCTCGGCGGCTTCCAAAAGCTCTTCGGCGGCCCTCGGAGGCACATGGTTGTAATATATTACGGTGAGGCGCCGGATACCTTTTATCCAGGCGTCCATTATAAGATGCGATGGCGATTTGCGCCCTTTGGTGTTCGAATCGTGAACGTGACCGTCGAAAGAGACCTGGTTCCATTCTTCGGGCATCTCAAGCACGTGATACCGGCGCAGAAGAGATCGAATTGAGCTTGGCCTGCCGATGACCGCCATGCGAAAATCGTGAGCCAGTTTCAGTTGCCGGAGTTTGCCGTCGCGGGTCCGCACCATTTCTTTCATAATTTCCAAAAGGACCCGCGCCGCATTTTTCCGCATGTGCGCCTCGCCTCTGCTCATGACCTCGTCACGCAGACAGCGCAGGGCAGTGATGCGCTCATCGGCTTTACCGGCTTCCAGAGACTCCAACAGCCTTAAGGCGGCATAGGCCATTCGCAGCCCCGCCGAGGCCGCCAGCTCTTTTATCCCGCGCGGGTGAAGATGCGGGTAGAGCAGGTTCTTCAGATATTGGAAGGATTCTCTACGGTCAAGTACGTCATTTACGAGGCCCAGCAGCTCGTAGTCGCGATTGTCGAAAAGGATTCCCGGGATTGCCTTTCCCATAACACTCTTCCGGTTTGTCTGCGTTGGATGCTATAATTAAACGAAGTTTAGCACCAAATATCGAACATGTACAAGCAAGTGGATTGATCTAACGAGACGAAACAAAAATTGCAGTGAATTTGTCCACTCAACTTTCACCTTAAGGAGCTGACATGCGCATCGTCGAAAATGTGGCCGAGATGCAGCGGCTGGCGGACACCTGGCGGGCTCAGGGGGAGCGTATAGCTTTCGTACCGACTATGGGCTTTCTCCACGAGGGCCACCTCGACCTTATGCGCACCGCCCGGAAACTTGGAACAAAGACCGTGATCAGTATTTTTGTGAACCCGACCCAATTTGCGCCTACTGAGGACTTCGCAAGCTATCCTCGAGACCTTCAGCGCGACGTCGATCTTTCAACCTCTGTGGGAACTGACCTGGCATTCGTCCCCCGGACCGACGAGATGTATCCTGAGGGGTTCCAGACATATGTAAATGTTACCAGGGTGACCGAAAACCTTTGCGGCAAAAGCAGGCCGGTTTTCTTTCAGGGCGTCTCGACAGTGGTCAGCAAACTGTTCCACGCTGTAAAACCCCATATTGCAGTATTTGGACAAAAGGACTTTCAGCAGCTTGTAACTATCAGGCGCATGGTCAAAGATATGAATATGGATATCGACATCGTCGGTCACCCGATCGTCAGGGAGCAAGACGGCCTTGCCATGAGCAGCCGGAACACCTATCTAAAACCCGGGGAGCGGCCTGCGGCCCTGCGGCTCAACCGTTCCTTGCAGGAAGCCCAGGAGCTTGTCTACTCGGGAGAAAGAAACGCAGGGGTGATTTTGAAGGCCGTCAACACTTGCCTTGCAACCGGCGGCGGGGCCGTTGTTGATTACGCCAGGCTCTGCAACCCGGACACTATCGAGGACGTGGACGTTATAAACGGGCCGACTCTGCTCGCTCTGGCCGTCTGGGTGGGAAAGACCCGGCTCATAGATAACCGCGTTCTGGACCTTGGGGCATGAATTCTTTTGGCGGGTTGAGTGCATTATTATTGTTAGTTTGGTAACCCGCGCCCTGTTATTTTCTTATAAACCCAAAGTAGAGGGTAA
>OMSV01000052.1 GCA_900290385.1 Syntrophobacter sp. SbD2
CCCGCCGCGCCGAGGAGATGCCCGGTCATCGACTTTGTTGAACTGACAGCCATTTTGTAAGCGTGATCGCCGAAAACAGTCTTTATAGCCTGTGTTTCATATTTGTCGTTGAGCTCAGTCGAAGTGCCGTGGGCGTTGATGTACTGCACATCCGAGGGTTTTATCCCGGCGTCGTCGAGGGCCTCCTGCATGCAGCGGGCGGCCCGGCCTCCTGCATGCAGCGGGCGGCCCCTTCGCCGTCGGGCGCAGGAGCGGCCATATGGTAGGCGTCTCCCGAAGCGCCGAACCCGATTATTTCGGCATAGATCCGAGCGCCCCTGGCGCGCGCGAAATCGAGCTCTTCAAGGATCAGTATGCCGGAGCCCTCACTTAGTATGAAGCCGTCTCTTTCTTTGTCAAAAGGCCTGGAAGCGTGCTCGGGGTCGTCATTTCGCGTGGAAAGCGCACGCATTGCGTTAAAGCCGGCTACTGCGAGCACGGTCACCGTGGACTCGACACCGCCGGTGATCATCGCTTCGGCGGAACCGTTCCGAATGAGATGATAAGCGTGACCTATAGCATGAGTTCCAGCGGCGCATGCAGTCTGTAAGGACAGGTTGGGACCTTTTGCGCCGTGGTAGATTGAGATAAGGCCGGGGGCCATATTGCTGATGATCATTGGAATGAAAAAGGGGCTACACTTCTTTGGACCCCCTTCCAGGATCAGTTTGTGGGATTCCTCGATCGAGAGCAGGCCGCCGAGGCCGCAGCCCATTACGACGCCGACTCGGGACGAGATCTCGGGCTCCACCTTGAATTTGGCGTCTTCCATGGCATGGTGGGCGGCTACGAGCGCAAACTTGAGAAAGGGATCCATTTTCCGGAGTTCTTTTTTGCTGATGACCTCCTCCGGATGAAAGTTTTTGACCTCTCCCGCGATATGGGTGGCGAATCCGGTAGAATCGAAGCGGGTGATCGGCCCTATTCCTGACTTGCCGGAAGTCAGATTGGACCAATTCTCCTCAATGCCTATGCCAACCGGGGAAACCAACCCAATTCCCGTGACCACCACACGCCGCCGATTGTTTTCCGATCCCATCGTGTTGTCTCCTGCCGCGACCAGGATGTTTTGTCTAACCCATGAACATGCCGCCGTTTACGTGTATAACCTGTCCGGTGATATACCCGGCTGCATCGGATGCAAGAAAGGCAACGGCAGCCGCAACCTCCTCCGGAGCACCGTACCTTGCCGCTGGAATCTGCGACAGCAAAGCTTCGCGCGACTTTTGCGGGATAGCCAGCGTCATATCAGTTTCGATGAATCCCGGGGCGACTGCGTTTACGGTTATGTGCCTGGAGATAATTTCGCGCGCAAGGGACCTCGTAAAGCCTATAATGCCGGCCTTGGCGGCCGAATAATTACACTGACCCGCATTCCCGATCACGCCGACAACCGAGGTGACATTGACAATACGCCCGTAGCGCTGGCGCATCATGGGTTTTATCACCGCCTGAGAGCAAAGGAAAGCTCCTTTGAGGTTGGTGTCCATAACATCGTCCCATTCGCTGGGCTTCATCAAGGCGAGCAGGTTGTCCTTAGCTATCCCGGCGTTGTTTACAAGGACGTCGATTCGACCATGCGCATCGATGATTTGCTTGAACGCCGCTTTGACCGCGTCGGGATCTGCCACGCTGAACTGCATGGCGGTCGATGTGCCGCCCCTGCTCTCGACAAGGACCGTTGTCTGTTTTGCGGCCTCCGGGCTGGAGTTGTAATTGACGATGATGTGGCTTTTTGGACCGGCCATCTCCACGGCAATGCTACGGCCAATCCCACGGCTTGCCCCGGTTACCACGATAACGCGTTGCTCGCTCAATCTGAAACCCCCCGGACAAAAGTTGCGAGTTACTGGTTGCGAGTTGTTCGGTTTCCAAGGTGGTTGGCCAGATTTACTTCACTTTAGAAGAAAGTGCTCTTCAATCTGCCGTATTCCTTATTGAGTTCCTGCCCTATGATGTTTCGCTGGATTTCGTTGGTGCCCTCGTAAATCTGAAGGATCTTCGCGTCGCGCATCATCTTTTCGACGGGATAATCCTGCATGTAGCCATAACCTCCAAGCACCTGTACGGCGTTTGTCGCCACCTCCATTGCGACGTCGCCGGCGAATACCTTTGTCATTGCGGAGACTTTGCTAACCTCGCGGGGTTCGGAGTCCATATAACGGGCAATGCTGTATAGAAGAGCGCGCGCCGCCTCGGTTTTTGTGGCCATGTCCGCAAGCTTGTGTTGAATAGCCTGGAAGCTTATGATTGGTTTATCGAACTGGACCCTCTTCCTGGCATATTCGACCGCAATATCGAGAGCCCCCTGGGCAAGGCCGACGGCAAGCGCCGCAATGCCCGGCCGGGATTTATCGAAGGTCTTCATCGCAATGATAAAACCCATTCCCTCCCGGTCGATCAGCCGGTCTTTGGGAATGCGGCAATCCTCGAATATGAGCTCGCGTGTGGCGGATGCGCGGATGCCGAGCTTTTTTTCCTTTTTCCCGAAGGAAAATCCAGGGTCTCCCATTTCGACAACGAAAAAACTTGCGCCCCGCGGCCCCTTGGATCGGTCGGTTATGGCGAGAATCGAATAGATTTCCGCCTCGCCGCCGTTGGTGATCCACTGCTTGGACCCGTTGATGATGTAATGGTCGCCGTCTTTTCTTGCTTTGGTCTGAATTCCGGAAACGTCGCTGCCAGCCCCGGGTTCGGTAAGGCCAAAGGCCGCGAGTCTTGACCCGCTGGCGATCTGAGGCAGGTATTTATGTTTGAGTTCCTCGCTGCCGTGCAGAAGGATCGGATATGCTCCAAGGCCGCTTGCGGCAAACGAGGTGCCGACCCCGATACATGCCTCTCCGAGCTTTTCGATGGCAAGGCAGTTTTCGAATATTCCTCCACCCGTTCCCCCATATTCCTCAGGGATATAAATGCCGAACAGGCCGGCCTGGGCGAGGATCTTCATGATTTCCCACGGAAACTGCTCGGTTACGTCCAATTGGGCCCTGACCGGCCGGATTTTTTCCCTGGCGATCCGCGCAGCCAGTCCCTGCAACATTCGCTGTTCTTCAGTCAAGAAATAATCCAAATCAATTACCTCCAATGAAAACCACTGCCGGATTCGGCTGCCCGGCTTCAACCACCCGGCATAGCAACGGCAAAGAAGCAGGCTCCGAGGGTTAAGAATCTGCCTTCCCTAACACAAAAAACAGGGTTAAGCCAATATTGGTTGCGAGCAGCGGCCGGGCATAATGTGATCGGACCGGAAGGGTACATTACACCACGGATCCGGGAGCAAGGTCCCCGCCCATGGCATCTATCGCAATTCTGATCCAGCAGACTCGCTTAACACCTTTGACCGCCGCCCTACTCTTCCTCGAGTTCCAGGACCAGACGGCCTTTGTAGTACCCGCAGTTCGGGCAAGCGCGGTGCGCCAGATGCATCTCATTGCACTGAGTGCAGCGGGCAAGGGCCGGCATGGCGACGCCGTGGTTGGCCCGCCGTTTGTCACGTCTGGCTTTGGACGTTTTTCTTTTCGGTACACCCATCTTTTAACTCCTATCTGGAATCTGCCCACAAAAGCGGGCGCAGCATGCCGATAAGGGGAAAACTATTCAGTTGATTCGCCTAATCCCGTTTTTATTAATTTGAGTTTTGCAAAAGGAGACTGCGTGCCGCCCGCCTTGCACCGGCATGTCTCTTCATTGAGGTTAGCCCCGCACCCCGGGCATATGCCCCTGCAATCTTCGCGGCAAAGCACCTTCACCGGCAAGGCCAGAAAAATTTGCTCGGCTACGAGCTGATCCACTTCGATCACCTCGCCGTCAAAGAATTCATATGTGAGCTCATCAGGTGCGAGTTCCTTTTCTTCCGCCTTCGGCGCCCGCTCGCCTGCAACAAGGTAGATGTCGACAGGTTCATCGAGAGGGAGTTGAAACCGCCCCAGACAGCGGTGGCAGCTAACCTTCAATGCCCCTTCGATCGTTCCGGTAATTCGTACAAGGTCAGGGCGCCTGTCGAGATTCAGGACGACGTTTACGGGGCGGAGAAGCTTGAGGTTGAAGGGGTCGCCGGTTGGAACGAACTGCCTCAACCTATCCTCATCCCAGTGGAACCTCAGAGTGCGTCCCGACTCCGGTATTTCGTCAATGCGAACGCGCATGTGCCACACCTTCCCGGGGAACGGAAACCATCTAGTATAAATATATTAACGGAACTGTCAAGAAATTTCAGGGAATTTGGCGTGTTTAGATGGTTTTGAGCATACGAGGACAGCACGCAGACAAACGGAGCCGCAGCGCGCCAGAGGTTGAGACGAAGGGGGCGGGGTGAGATGCGGGCATCCGGAATAATTCCATATCACCCCGTCCCCGTGCCTCCGGGTTTTGCTGCTAAAACTTCTTGACCGCCTGATTGACTATGTCTTGCACAGCGGCATCGAACACCTTTTTGCCGGCGTTTCGAGTAACTGTGCCTCTGCCGAACGCAATGCTTTGCTTGGATTCGATTGACGCTATGTGTCTGCCACCCTGGCTGAGTTCGACTCTCACCACCAGCGCAGTGTCGCCGAGGCGCGGCAGAAAGCGCTCGGCCATCGACCCTTTCTTGAAATAGACGACGTGGGCTTCCATTATGTAGGGCTCACCCTCGGCGTTTGGCGTCCAGAGCATTCCCCGGGCCTTAAGGGAATCCTGGAGGCCGTTCCAAAGAAGGCCGATAACGTCCTCGTCAAAGACCTTGTGAGTATCGTTGAATACTTCAGACACCTTTACTTTGTAGGGCGAAAAGACAACCGGCTTGGGCTTGTATATGTCGCCCTCATCCTTTCCTCCCTTGTGACATGCGAGCATGAGCAATGGTATGAAAACGAGGGCAATAAGACCGATTTTTCTGTGCATGGCTTTACCTCTCCGGCAAATTTTCAGCGAATTTATACGAAAACATCGCAATGAGCAATTACTATCGGTAAGAAGGCCCCATGTTTTCGTTTAAGCCCGCACAGTGCCAGAGGCTGGTAAAATGAGCAAGCTTCAAATTGGGTTCTTCCGGTATTTTTGTCCGGCGGGAGTTTGATTGAGTTTGCAGTAGTATTATGCTATTGAAAATGCCCGTGTTTAAGAGATTTGGTCATCCGAATACACTCAGTCACAGAGGCGGGCTTAGAGCCGCCCCGCCCCGCCCCGCCCACAGGAGTATCGTTAATATGGAACAGGTAATTACGCGATTTCCCCCCAGTCCGACCGGGTACCTGCACATCGGAGGGGCGCGCACCGCTCTTTTTAACTGGCTTTTTGCGCGCAATCGGGGCGGAAAATTCATTCTGCGGATCGAAGACACCGATATCGAACGTTCTACGGAACAGT
>OMSV01000029.1:0-4915 GCA_900290385.1 Syntrophobacter sp. SbD2
GGTGAGGGGGAAGGGCTGATTATCGGCCCAGCACAACGGCCGTTTCATATAGCGGAGTTTGTTTTTTGGTTTTTGCGGCGCGGACTGAAGAGTCCACGATACTTGACCCGGTTCGCTTCGTCCGCAGAAGGATAATGTCTTTTTTCCTCAGCCCTACCATTTCGCCGATGTCTGCGAATATTTCATCAGTCTTGATTTCCAATCCCTGAAGAATGCTGTTGCCTATGACTACAACTGCTGTACCGGTAGGTTTCAGCAGCTTGCTGAGCACCTCGCAAAATCTGTACGAATCATTAAAATACGTGGCTGCGTAGTTTGCCCAACCATGCCCCCCGTATGTTTTCCGATCCGTGTTTATTTCCCTGAGAAGTTCGAGCTTTTTTTCGAGCAAGGCATGGTGAAAATCAAGCGGTATTGTTTCCTGATCCCGGACCGTTTGCCAAAACTTACCGAAGCTTTGCTGCTCGATGGGGCGAAGATCCTTGGGATCGCTTGCCATCCCGAGCCAGAACAGTTGCGGGCGGGTATTCCTGAGATAATGATAATTGTTGAGGTATGGGGGTGACGTCACCAGCAGGTCAATCGTTTCCTCCGCACAAAAGTCCAGAGCCTTAAAAAAGGTTTCATTGAAAACCTGTGTCTTGCTGTGGCTCGCCACTTCTCCATGGAGTTCCTCGAATTCTTTAATATCTGAAGACATGTCGCGGATTTTGGCAGCCAGGATTTGTTCAACCGGTGCATCCAGAATATTCTCTTTCCCGGAAGATTCTCTTCGCCCCAAGCTTGGCTCATATGAATAATTGGAGAAACTGACCATCACTGTGCCGAAGGCGAGCTGGAACAGCTCCCGTATTTCCAAGTTCTTGATGTTAGGCAGATAGTCAATGACTATAAGCGCTTTTCTTTGAACCTTCGGGCTGAAAAAAGCTATCCTGGTGCCAAACTTGTCGGGTGGTCGGCTTCTCGGTTTATAGTCTTTGTCCACTACCCTGGCTGCGTAATATTGCAGGAACCTCTGCAGCTGTTCGTCTACCAGGCGCGCGTCCAAACCTCTTGCAGACAACTTGATTTTGCATGCCAGGTAAGCATACGGGTTAATCTCAAACCCGACCACATTATAGCCGTGCATGATCCCCTCTGTCAGGGTGGTGCCTACGCCTGCGAAAGGATCAAGGATGGTGACTTCTGATGCCGGAATGGAGGGATCAAGATAATTTCGGAAGCAATCCTCTACGAAGTTTGAAGAGAAGCCGGCGATCCATGGGACCCAACGGTGAAAGGGCAGTTTTTTGTTGCCGTTGAATGCTGAATCCCTGAAAGACGCCGTTTTGTCTTCGTAAACCGCTGACACATTGTCCTGATAAAGAGAGAGTTGCATGGGGCCGTGAAAAGATTGTTTTTCAACGAATGCTTTGATCCTCTGAATATTTTCCGGTGTGAAGATTCTCCACCCGTTCCTGTCTCGCTGGACTTCGGGGAACCTACCCTCTAATAGCCAGCGCTTCAAAGTGATTGGGGCTACGCCGACCCCACTTGCACCCTCGGTTAGAAAGCAATTGCGAGCAGACACAGAAGATTCCCTTTTGCTTTTGATCCTGAGTAAAAACCCGTATCAACCAGTATCATGGCTCCGCGGTTTTCGTCAATATTACTTTTCGGATAGAGAGCTGGTTGTTTATGCCCAAAATTAAAATTTCTAACACAAGAATCACCCCCTATGATATCAAAAGGTAAACAATTCTACAGGAAGCCGAACCGAAGTCACAGCGGAAGTTTCCAGTCCGGCGCCTCAGTCCTGAGAAGGGGCCCACTCACTCCCTTCAGCCTAACCTCCTTCAGCCTGTTCCCGTCTCCGTAATAGCAGAACATATGTTAAAAAATCGCAGATTTAACCTATTGGCAAGATATAGCAACTTTCCAAAGTTTGGACAGATGCCGATTCGCAGGATTTGTTACGTACAGAGGAGGTCGCAGCGGAAGTTTTTCGGGCAAAAACCCGTTCTCAACATGCAATTTGGATGCATAGCGCAGAAGTTGATGCGCCACAGCGACCATATGGATGTTTCTCCCGTGCTCAAGGCGATGCATGTTTCTGTCGAATACGCGATGGGCACCGTCCGGTTCTCGGTTGGCCGTTACACCTCCGAAACTGAAATCGACCGCACAGTCGAGCGCGTCACTGAGGTTGTGGCACAGCTAATCCCACAACTTGGCAACGTCAACCATGCCTTTAAAATAATTGAGATCTTTTGTTAATTCCTCAAACATTCTGGCGTTCATGATGGCCTGAGCCCCCAATTCCCCCACTGCACAGGCCCAATCAATCTCATCCTCTGTAAAATCCCGGCGCTCGGCGGTTACCAGGCGCAAAACTCCTATGATCTTTCCCCCCCTGGCTTTCAGGGGGATTGTCAACATGCTCGCGATACCCTCTTCCTGAGCCTGCTTCGGATACTGCATGCGCGGATCGTTGGCCGCATCAAGAACGAGCACCGGTATACCGGTCATAGCCTCCTGCACGCTCTTATCCAGATCTACAGGACCCTTTTCAATGTACCTTCGACTTATCCCTATTGATGCGGCCCATTGCAAGGAGTTGGTCTTGGGGTTGACCAAGCGGACTGTGCCCCCCTTGAGGTCCAGGACCTTGGTGATCTCCTTCAAGATAAAATTAAGGATTTGCGGTAATTTCATGGTGGAGCTCAAAAGTTTGCTGATCTCCTGAAAACTTTTGAGAGCGATTTTGGCATCAAAGGGTAACATGGCAAGTTCTCCTTGTGTCTTAAAACTAGCCCGAAAAGAAAAGTCTTTTCTGCTTAAGGTTAAAGTTCATCATCTCCTATCATGACTGATACCTTTCCCTGTGGAGCTGTACTAAGGATAAGTCACGGTTTCCTGGTCCCTTTGCACAAAACCCAGGCTTTTGTCTGTACCTCAAAGAATTGCTGCCGAACGCTTATCCCCACCTGAAGCTGATTCCAAATCCACCACGTGGATATTTCCACCTGATTGCGATACCGGCATGCGGGCAAACGACACGACATGTACCGCATTCGAGACAGCCGGCATAATCGAAAGAGACCTCCCCGTCTTTGACTGTATAAAGGCCTGCCGGACAAGCAAAGGTACAGGGTTTGGGTTCGCACCGGGAACAGATTGCCTTATCAACGATGATGTGAGCCTCGTCATCATCAACAGCAAATTTATCGAGACCCAGTAATTGCTCAATGTTTAGGCGCTTCAAAGGTTTTTCGCTCCTTTCCAGCTATCCATGGCCAATCGAAACACACTTATCCCCTGCTTCTTGATCTGCTCCAAAACTTTAGCAAGCACATGGACCGGGGGAGTACCGTCAACAGTGAAAAGCCTGCTGACCAGTTCGGTAGCCAGTTTGGGATATTCATTGAAGAGCCGCTCATTTTCCATGAATTGCGGGGCCGCCCGGTAGGCTTCCAGATCCCTCAGAACAAAGCTCTCCTTCAAGAAATCCCGATATTGGGAGAGCCTCTGCCGGGAGAAATCCTTGCGGGCGTCAGCCTCGATGACGGTGCGGGCAGCAGCCGCACCGGAAGCAATGGCGAAATCCATGCCCCGCACAATGTAGCCGAGATTAAGGACGAACCCCGCGGCATCGCCTGCCACCACGATTCCGTCTCCAAAGAGCTGAGGTGTCATGCCAAGGCCGGCTTCCGGAACCAGATGTGCTGAATACTCAACCACCTTTCCACCTTCGATGAGGGGAGCGATGTGTGGACTCTCTTTGAACTCTTCCAGCGCCTCCGACATCTTGATCCGACAACGAGCGAGCGCAGCGGTACTGATTACAAGACCCAAAGAGACACTGTTTTTATTCGTGTAGAGGAACCCGCCCCCCTGCAGCCCTTTGGTACATTCGCCAACAAAAAGCTGAACGGCGCCATGGTTCCCTTCAACCTGAAAGCGCCGACTGATCGTTTCCTCGGGCACTTCGATGATCTCCTTGACCCCGGTCGCCACCTGGCGGGCGCTGAACAGTTTGCTGAGGCCGGCTTGCTGAGCCAGAATCGAGTTGACGCCGTCGGCGGCGATCACCACATCAGCCAGCATCTCGTCCTCGCCGGCGCGGATGCCCACCACCTTTCCGTTTTCCATCAATAGTTCATCTACCCGAATATTAGCGGCCAGAATGGCCCCGGCCTCTTCCGCTTTCGAGGCCAGCCAGGCATCGAATTCCGCCCGCAACAGGGTGAAAGAATGGTAAGGAGGCTGGGCCCAGCTCACATCCTGGCAATTCAAGGAGACACTCTTCCCGCCGTTCAGAAAGGTGATGATTTCCCGTACCACCGGTCTTTCAACAGGTGCCTCCTCCCAGAAGTTGGGGATGATCCGGTTCAGTGCATGGCTGTACATCCTGCCGCCAAACATGTTCTTCGAGCCTGGGGCAGTGCCCCTTTCAATCAGAAGGACATCGAGACCTTCTTTCGCCAGTATATATGCGGACGTGCTTCCTGCCGGGCCGGCGCCAACGATGATTGTACTGAATTTGTCTTCTGCCATATCTTGTAGAACCCGATCTATGCTTTCAGGGCCGATTTGAGTTCTTGAATGAGTTTCGGTGAATGAGTTTCGGGACGACCTGATAGAGATCCCCTACGATGCCGTAGTCGGCGGCCTCAAAGATAGGGGCGTTCTCATCCTTGTTGATCGCGAAGATCACCTTAGCGTCCCGGATCCCGGTCACATGCTGAATCTGCCCCGATACTCCCACCCCGACGTAAAGATCCGGTTTGATCTTTTTTCCCGAGATGCCGAGATAAACCTCCTCTGGCAGCCAGTGGAGTTCCTCGGCGACCGGCCTCGAGCAAGCGACCTCACCACCCAGCACTCGAGCCAGTTCCCTGGCCAGTTCAACATCTTTCTTCTTTTCCACACCCCG
>OMSV01000029.1:4925-8371 GCA_900290385.1 Syntrophobacter sp. SbD2
CGAGCCAGTTCCCTGGCCAGTTCAACATCTTTCTTCTTTTCCACACCCCGGCCCACGCAGACCACGATCCTGGCTTCGGTGATGTCCACTGCTTCCCGCACCTTCGCCGTCCGGCCGACTACTGTTACCGCGGAAGGCGGGATGGCGGGCAGTTCCCGGATGTTCCCTTCCCTTCCCTCCTGAGGTGCGGCGGGGTCAAAAGTTCGAGGAGGGACGGTTGCCATCTGAGGGCGAGTGGCAGGAACCAGGGTCTGTACCGCCAACCCTCCAAAAAGCATCCGCTCCATTGCCAACGACTTTTTCTCTTTATCCACTTTGAAGCCGGTGCACCCGCTACAGAGACCCGCATTCAGGCGGGCGGCAAGGCGGGCGGCGATCTCTTTGCCGCGCTGCGTTGCGGTAATGAAAAACACATCCGGATCTTCCGTTTTGGCCTTCTCGGCAATGACGGGAACACAGGATTCGAGCGGTTGACCGTCAGCCAGCGGCGGCAAGAGCAAGACTTGATCCGCACCGTGCGTGATATAGTCCTGCGCCCACTGCTTGTCCCAGGCAAAAGCCGTCAGGTTCGTTCCAAAATCTGCTGCCAGCCCTTTCCCCGCATTTAACAGCTCTAACGTTTGTTCCCTGTTTTCAGCGAAAACCCAAATCCCTGCCATGTATGAGTACTCCTTAAGCGATGACGCCTTCTTTCAACAAGGCGCCAATAATTGCACGAATATCTTCTTCTCCCGCCCCGAACCTCAGACGACGCCGTTCCATCGTTGCCGCCAGGATGCCAGTCGTCTGCATGCACCCCTCGCAAGCTACTCCAAGAGCATCAAGCGTGATGTTATCGATCGGCTTCCTGCTAGCTGCCAGAACCTGCTTGAGGGTTGGGATGCGGGGTGTGTTGATGTCCGGTAAGACGGTGACCAGAGCAGGAAGCGGCATCGATACCACTTCCATGCAGTCATCGAGTTTGCGCTCGGCAATGATCCGCTTCTCTCCCTCCATGTAAGTGAGTTTGTTAACGTAGGTGGCACACGGGATCTCCAGCTTCTCAGCCAAAGCCGGACCGACTTGTTGGGTGTAGAGGTCGCTCGATCCTTCGCCGCAGATGATAAGGTCAAAATCACCCAGCGCTTCTATGGCTGCTGCCAGAATCGCCGTAGTCTGTGCCGGTTCGAGATCGACCAGGGAAGGATCATTTACAAAACACGCTTTGTCTGGTCCCCGGGAAAGAGCATCCTTCAGGCACTGCTTGGCGGTGGGCGGTGCCACAGTCATGGCAACAACACCGGCGCCATGTTGTTCCTGAAGCCGTGCAGCCTCTTCAATGGCATTCCGATCATAGAGGCTGATCTTATATCCCACCCGATCGAGAATCAGCCGGCGAGATCCTGTGTCCACCTTGATGTCGGCCTCGTCCATAACCCATTTGAAACATGCAATAACCTTTAACATCTATAACCTTTCCCTTCGCTTTCAGATAATGATTCACTGAAGAGACGCAGCGGTGAATGGATGCAATCAGCGCAGCATACTCCCGGCAATAACCATCCTCATGACTTCCGAGGTGCCTTCGTAAATCTCGGTAATCTTGGCATCGCGGAAAAGACGTTCGACTTTTTGGTCTTTAATGTAACCGATACCGCCGTGAATTTGGACCGCCCTGTTGGTGTGATGAGCCGCTGTTTCCGACGCCTTGAGTTTGGCCATGGCCGCTTCCTTGGCGTATGACCGACCTTGATCGTAACACCACGCGGCGTAATAGGTTAAGAATCTGGATGCCTCCACATCCGTGGCCATATCGGCGATCATCCACTGGATAGGCTGGAGGGCCGCTATAGGCTTACCGAACTGGACCCTTTCCTTTGAATACCGGATGGACTCGTCCAGCGCCGCCTGGGCAATGCCCAAAGCCTGAGCGGCAATGCCAATCCGACCGCCGTCAAGGGTCATCATGGCGATCTTGAAACCCTGCCCTTCCTGGCTCAGCAGATTCTCTTTGGGGATGCGACAATCTTTAAGAACAACCTCGGCGGTCAAAGCGCCGCGGATTCCCATCTTGTTTTGATGCCCGCCGACCTTGAGGCCGGGTGTGCCGTCAGGGACGATGAAGGCGCTGAGGCCTTTGGGCCCCTTGGATTTGTCGGTAGACGCGAAGACAATGAAGACCCCTGCCACCGGAGAGTTGGAGATGAACATCTTGGTACCGTTGAGCACATACTCATTGCCATCCAGAACGGCAGTCGTGAGCCCGGCGGCCACATCGGTACCTGCTCCCGGCTCAGTCAGGGCAAACGACCCCAGCATTTCGCCCTTGCACAGGGGTACCAGATACTTTTTCTTCTGCTCTTCGGTGCCGAACTTGTAAAGGGGAAAAGACGCCAGGGAGGTATGCACCTCGACGATGAACCCAGTGGCAGCGCACGCCCGGGACAGCTCTTCAATGGTTAGGATGTAGGTCAAGTAGTCAGCCCCAGCCCCACCGTATTCCTGCGGGTAAGGGATCCCCAGCCAATCCTGCTCGGCCAGCCGCTTGACGGTCTCAGCGGGGTAGCGCGGCTGCTGGTCCACTTCATTGGCTATGGGCTCTACGTATTTTTGACAAAACTCTCTCACATTGGCCTTGACCAGTTGCTGCTCTTCCGTTAACTGGAAATGCATGCTAAGCTCCTTATCTTGTGAATTGATTTGATGATTGACCGTATAACGATAGCAGTTGCATCGTTTTTACTACATACGACATCTCGAAGATTCAGGCACTCCCGCAGAGATATTTTCCTGTTTCATCAGGTTGCATTTAAGCGGTTTCCTGATTGCATTCACTTCCCAATGGGAGCGACTTTCGTCTCTTATGATACTCCCAGACTTTTCCACTAGAGAGTTGGGAAACGATATTCCCAAATATCGTCTCCGTTGAAAAACTCACATGATCCAAGGGAAAACGAAAGGCATTATTTGCCGACGAAGTTGGCTTTCCTTTTTTCGAGGAAGGCACTCATGCCTTCTTTTTGATCGGCAGTGGCGAAACACAGGCCGAAAACTTCCGCTTCATAGGCCACGCCCGATTCAAGATCCATATCCAGCCCTTCATTTACCGCCGCCTTGCACAGTCGCACCGCGACAGGACCGCGAGACATGATTATTCCCGCCATATCCCTGGCGGCAGCAATAAGTTCTTCAGGGGTAACTACTTTGTTGGCAAGTCCGATGCGATGAGCCTCAGCGGCGTCAATCATACCGCCGCTGAAAAGCAGTTCTTTCGCCCGTCCCTTACCCACCAGTCTCGGCAAGCGCTGCGTACCGGCGAAACCGGGGGTGATGCCGAGGCTCACTTCAGGCTGGCCAAACTTAGCTTTCTCCGAAGCAATCCGGATGTCACATGCCATCGCCAGTTCACACCCGCCGCCCAAAGCAAAACCGTTGACCGCTGCGATGACGGGTTGAGGCAGGTTTTC